>NZ_JAKKRN010000020.1:0-87591 GCF_025654245.1 Shewanella sp. SM29 | reverse complement strand
TCTTTAGGTAAATCTCGCCAAGGGATACCTGTTCTAAGGCGGTAAAGAATACCTTCGAATGTTTGTCTATGTTCAGGTTTGTCATAAACACGGCCTGTGCTTTTCATTAAATGAAATAGCTTTTCCCAGCGTTCATCGGTTAGCATAAGTCTTGGCATGGCTTGAGGTTATGGTTACTTTTGGCGAAGCAAATTATAACGTCTTGCCATGCTGTCTAAAAATCACTCTCGAAAGATCAACAGACCCTAAAACAAACTAAAACAAAAAAGCCTGAACACAAGTTCAGGCTTTCAGGATCTAAAATTGAATACGTTAAGGTTTAAAACGTAAGGCTTATCAACTTTCTATAAACGCATTGCCAGTTCAGCGCCTTGGCGGATTGCACGCTTAGCATCAAGCTCTGCCGCGACATCTACGCCACCAATCAGATGCACAGGCAGGCCCGTCGCTTTCATCTCATCCACTAACGTGCGATTCGATTCTTGCCCAGCACACAAAACGACGTTATCAACGGCCAGCACTTCAGCGGTTTCACCCACGCGAATATGCAGTCCGGCATCATCAAACTTATCGTAACTCACGCCCGTTTTCATCTTCACATCATGTTGCTTAAGCACAAGACGGTGGATCCAGCCTGTTGTTTTACCTAAGCCCTTGCCCATCTTCGACGTTTTACGTTGCAGTAAAAACACCTTACGATGATCAGTATTGTCGGAATGAGGTTCAGTTAGGCCGCCTGCATGCAGGTAAGTTTTATCTATGCCCCACTGTTGCAGCCATTTATCGGGGTTCAAGGTGCTCGACTGGCGCTCACACAAAAAGTGCGCCATATCGAATCCTATACCGCCAGCGCCAATCAAGGCCACCGTATTACCGACAGTCACTTCACCCGAGAGCACTTTTTGATAATCGACCACCCGTGGGTCGTCAAAACCGGGTAAGACTAAATCACGCGGCACAACGCCTGAGGCGATTACCACTTCATCAAACTTTTCCGTCGCCAGCACACTGGCATCGAGACGAGTGTTTAATCTCAGCTCCACCTTATGCAGCTTAATTTGGTTAATGAAATAACGAATAGTCTCGTTAAACTCTTCTTTCCCAGGGATTTTACGGGCGAGATTAAACTGACCACCCACCTCAGATTTCGCTTCAAACAAGACAACATGATGGCCTCGCATAGCGGCATAAACAGAAAACGCCATGCCCGCAGGGCCTGCACCCATCACCGCAATACGCTTTTTATTTACTGTGGGTAAGAAGTTGATTTCAGTCTCATAACAGGCGCGAGGATTCACTAAGCAAGTTGCGCGCTTGAGGGAAAAGGTATGGTCAAGACATGCTTGGTTACAGCCAATGCAGGTGTTGATAAGCTCCGGTGTGTTCGCAGCCGCTTTATTCACGAACTCGGGATCGGCGAGGAAAGGCCGCGCCATCGACACCATGTCCGCTTGACCTGAGGCAATAATCTGCTCACCAATCTCAGGGGTGTTAATGCGGTTAGTGGCAATTAAGGGCACAGAGACAGATTGTTTGAGCTTTTCAGTCACCCACGCAAAGGCGCCACGGGGCACGCTTGTCGCAATGGTCGGTACACGCGCTTCATGCCAGCCAATGCCCGTATTTAGAATGGACACGCCAGCTTGCTCTAACCACTGAGCCAGTTGCACCACTTCATCCCAAGTCGAACCGTTATCCACCAGATCGAGCATAGATAAACGGAAGATAATGATGAAGTCTTTTCCGACTTTTGCCCGTATCGCGTTAACAATCTCAATCGGGAATTGCGCCCGCTGTTCAAACGCACCGCCCCATTCATCGGTGCGGGTGTTGGTACGCGCACTGACAAACTGATTAATCAAATATCCTTCAGAGCCCATCACCTCAACACCATCGTAACCCGCTTTCTTGGCAAGGGCGGCCGAACTGGCGTAATCCTTAATGGTCGAGCGCACTTGACGGCTGGACATAGCAGACGGCGTAAAGGGTGTAATGGGTGACTTAATCTTACTTGGTGCTTGGGAAAAAGGATGATAGCCATAACGTCCCGCATGCAAAATTTGCATACAGATCTTACCGCCAGCCTCATGCACCGCCTGCGTTACCACGCGATGCTTACCCACTTGCCAAGGAAAACTCAGCTGGCATGCATGGGGCGTAAGGCGACCACGAAGATTGGGGGAAATACCGCCCGTCACAATCAAACCTACACCGCCCAGAGCGCGTTCTTTATAAAACGCTGCCAGTTTCTCAAATCCGCCCTTTTCTTCTTCCAAACCTGTGTGCATTGAGCCCATAAGCACACGGTTTTTGAGCTGGGTAAATCCCAGATCTAAGGGTTCTAATAAATGGGGAAACGACATTCAAACATCCTTTTAAAACAAGTGATTTAAATCAGCATACCTTGTGTCAAATCTAAGCTCAACCGTTGGATCGAGGCCATCAGTCAAAATCCTTTACAATTGTGTTTAGCCTGTAGCGCCATTTTCAGTTAGCATTGGCAGATTGGACTTATAAAGGAGTGGCAGATGTCCGCTAACCCATCGTTTTTCAAGAGAATATGTTTGTTTATTTGGCACACCCTGAACGGGACGCGTAAACTCATCCTCAATCTAATCTTTTTTGGACTCTTAGCCGCGATCATTATCTCCATTGGCAGTAGCGAAGATATCCAAGTTGAAGATAATTCGGCACTGGTGCTTAATTTAGCCGGCTCTATTGTCGATCAGAAACAACAAGTCGATCCCTTAGAAGCCGCATTCAAACAAGGCCAAAATGCCAACGCCGATGGTGAAATCCTACTCGCCGATGTGCTTTATGTCATTGACAATGCAGCGCAAGATCAACGTATTAGCGTACTAGTGCTCGACCTGGTCGATCTTAAACGTGCTGGGATCAGCAAACTACAATCTATCGGCAATGCACTCAATCGCTTTAAAGAGAGCGGTAAAAAAGTCATCGCCATCGGCAACTACTACGAGCAAAATCAATATTTCCTCGCCAGTTTTGCCGACACCATTTACCTCAATCCCCAAGGCGGTGTCTCGCTTGATGGCCTGAGTATGTACAACCAATATTTCAAATCGGCCTTAGAAAAACTCAAAGTCAAAGCGCATATTTTCCGCGTGGGGACTTTTAAATCTGCGGTTGAACCCTACATACGTGACGATATGTCAGATGCTGCGCGGGAAGCCAGTAGTGCACTGTTAGCCGATGTATGGCAAAGCTACACACAAACGGTTGCAGGCAATCGCAATATCGAACCGAATTCTCTGGTGCCCGACGCAACCACTTATTTGGCAGAACTCGATAAAGCCAATGGCGATTCAGCCACAATGGCAATCAACATGAAATGGGTTGATAACCTAGCGACCACAGAAGATTTTCGTAAAACCATGCTAGAAACAGTAGGAAAAGCCAGCAGTGGTGACAGTTTCAAGCAAGTCAGTTTTTATGATTACTTAACCTTAGTGACACCATTACCCAGCTTTGTAGAGCAAGACAGTGTTGGTATTATTGTGGCAAGTGGCACAATTTTGAACGGCACTCAACCTGCGGGCCAAATTGGCGGCGAAAGCACCGCCGAACTGCTACGTAAGGCACGTTTTGATAAACACATTAAAGCCTTAGTATTACGCGTTGATAGCCCTGGCGGTAGCGCCTTTGCCTCTGAGCAAATTCGTCAAGAATTACTTGCACTTAAAGCAGCAGGTAAACCCGTGGTTGTGAGCATGGGCAGTTTAGCCGCATCCGGTGGTTACTGGATTTCAGCCAGTGCCGACTATATCTTCGCAACGCCAACAACACTCACGGGTTCGATTGGGATCTTTGGTATGATCACTACCTTTGAAGATTCATTGGCCAGTATAGGCGTGCATACCGATGGCGTATCGACCTCAGAATGGGCAGGATTATCTGTTACCCGCACACTTTCCCCCCAGATTGAAGCGATTATCCAACGTCATATTGAACGCGGCTATTCGGACTTTATCTCCCTGGTCGCCAAAGAACGCAACATGACCATAGAACAAGTCGATAAGATTGCTCAAGGCCGTGTGTGGAGCGGTAAAAAGGCTCTGGAGCTTGGCTTAGTCGATGAACTGGGTGATGTAGATGAAGCCATAGCTAAAGCCGCTAAACTCGCGGATATGACGCTATTTGATACCCGCGTCATCGAACAAGAGCTGACACCCGAACAAAAATTCATGCAGCAGATGTTTGCCTCAGTATCGAGCTACCTGCCCGCCTCACTAAGTCAGTCATCGATGTTAGAACAAATGCTACAACAGTGGACTAGCAGTTTGAAAACACTCACCTCTTTCGATGATCCAAATAACGTCTACATCTACTGTGATACTTGCAATATGATGAACTAAATCTGCCAGCGTCTAGGTTGCAGCTCGCAACTTCAAGATGATGACAAAGACAAAGCCCGGATCTCCGGGCTTTTTTATTGGGTTTATGTCAGTAAAATCGTATAATTCGGCCACTTGAAGCTAAGAAAACGACAAGAATGACTAAACGCTCCATTTATGTTGCCTATACTGGTGGCACCATCGGTATGCAAAAGACCGATAACGGCTTTGTTCCCGTCGCGGGATTCCTGACTCAGTGCGTGCAATCTATGCCTGAGTTTTACCATGAAGAAATGCCGACATTCGTCATCCACGAATACTGCCCGCTTATCGACTCTTCCAATATGGCACCAACCGATTGGCAGATGATCGCCGACGATATACAAGCTAATTACGATAAGTACGATGGCTTTGTGATCCTTCACGGCACAGATACCATGGCGTACACGGCTTCAGCACTATCATTTATGCTGCAAGGATTGTCAAAACCTGTGATAGTGACGGGCTCGCAAATTCCCCTCGCCCAGCTACGCTCAGACGGCCAAACCAATTTATTGAACTCACTCTATATAGCGGCGAATTATCCAGTCGCTGAAGTGTGTTTATTCTTCAATAACAAACTCTTTAGGGGTAATCGCTCGACTAAGGCCCACGCCGATGGCTTCGATGCTTTCGCCTCACCCAACTTCCCGCTACTGCTTGAGGCGGGGATCAAAATCAATCTGCGCGCAGGCAAGATCACCGTTGCCAACGATACCCCATTAGAAGTCGCTCATATCAGCCCACAACCAGTCGGTGTGGTGACCTTGTATCCTGGGATATCGACACAGATTTTTGAGAACATTCTGCAACAGCCAGTTAAAGCCCTCATACTGCTGACATTTGGTGTGGGTAACGCGCCGCAGGATGCCGCCTTACTCAAAACCTTAAGGCAAGCAGATGAACGTGGCATAGTGCTGGTGAATCTAACCCAATGTTTCCAAGGTAAGGTGAATATGGGCGGCTACGCCACAGGCAATGCATTAGCCAAAGCAGGCGTGATCAGTGGCGCCGATATGACTATAGAAGCAGCCTTAGCAAAACTGCATTATTTGCTATCTAAAAATTTGCAACCAGCTGAGATAAAAGCGGCCATGTTACAAAATCTAGTCGGTGAACTGAGCATAGATTAAAGATAGTGTCTTTTAATCTGTTTGTTGCCCTCAAACGCTAGCAACAAAAAAAGCCCATATTTGATGGGCTTTTTTGATTTAAACTCAGACTAGATTTCAGCTCAGACTAAACAGCACTAAATGAATATTTATTTTAAGACTTTTGCGGACCAAGATTTGCATTGAAGTTATTTGATATCAAATCAATGTTAGTCTTGATATCACTAACAAAAGATAAAATGCCAATCCCCTTGCCAACCTCAGACTTACGCCTAATACCTATAATAAAACACCCCTTACATGCCAATCAGTGCGGCCAGTCAGAAATTATAAATCCTGCGCTTTAAAGCCGGCAATTGGCTCACCACGGAATTGCTTTTTCAGCTCGGCCTTAGACAGCTCATTAATTTTACCGTCAGATGCAATAGTGAAATGCTCTGTTTGCTCAAGCTTACGTGCTTGATACAACATCACCACCTGCAGAGTCGATTCACGCTGAGTCTCACTCAACACAGTACCATCCTCCCACTTACCCAGCTCTGCAGCACTGCGAAGCCTTTCATAGACTTCAACGGGCATTTGGTCGATCACTTGATTGATATCCGTCATACACTTTTCCGCTTATGTAACACGATTCTGACTCGTGTTACGAGATAACCTACAAAACCAAACACAAAGCATATTCCGGCGATATTCGCACGCATACCTTCAGCGGGTTCCCCACCCCAAAACCAAATCACCACACCAGCAATGAACAAGGTCATAGCAACGAAACTCTGATTCATTAAGCTGCTGGACTTTTGAATATGGCTAATGCGCGATAAGGACTCATTGTCGCCATCGGTTTTTGCTTGGCAATGGGGGCATGAAGGCGCTTTGCTCGACATACGTTTACGACACACCGGACATTCAATTAATGCCATATCAGCCTCGCCCTAACGTAACTTATCAACAACGGCGAGCATGGCAATCAGCGATGCTTCACCTAAATAAATACTGCGTTCTGGTGACCAACCCACAAAAGGATCGGCCAGATTGTTATTGTCTTTAAATGGCATCTCAAGGGTATTTGATAAACACTTGAAGGTCTGGGCAACCCAATTAGACGCTACGGTCAAATTCGCTTGGCCGGGCTCATCTTTATCATACCCATACTGAGTTTGAAAATCGGCACTGGCTAAGGTCAATGCTTGACTAAAGTCCGCTTGCAGCTGCGCCAGTTTATCATTGTAAGCGGGGACGCCTTCACAACCCGCTAGAAACACATAAGGTAAGCCTTCATCACCATGCACATCATAAAACAGGTCAACACCCGTTTGCTGCATCTTGTTGACGACGTGATATACCTCAGGGCTTTTTTCTAAACTCGGTGTTTGCCACTCGCGGTTTAGATTAATCCCAATCGCGTTAGTGCGCAGATGACCTCTGACACTGCCATCGGGATTCATGTTGGGCACTATATAAAAATTGGCCTTATCAAGCAGTGCTTTTGCCGTGGGACAGTCATTATCGAGTAAACGATTCACTAGACCTTCAACTAACCATTCAGCCATCGTTTCACCCGGATGTTGTCTGGCGGTGATCCAAATATTGCGTTTAGAAGGATCGCCATTCCCTACTTTCATCAGAGTAATATCGCGGCCATCTAAGGTCAGACCTAAATGCTCTAAATTGACATCTGGGTGTAACTGGGCGCCGCTGAGTAAATCTAAATGACGCTCATAGCTGTAGGGTGCAAAGTAAGCGATTTGAATGGCATCGCAATCTAACTCTATGCTAATGCTCAGTTTACCGTCTTGATATTGAGTCGGAATACGGAACCAATGCTGGCGATCATAACTGGCCACCGCCTGATAATCTTCCCATCCCTTGGTATAAGAAGCGGTTCCCGCATTGATAATATTCAAGGTGTAATGGTTACCCACTTCACCTTCAAATCGAAAATTGAACCATTGATAAAACTCACCACCCGCATCAGGGCGGATAGCAAGTTGAATATCGTCTTTATTATCAAGATTGACGACTTGGATATTTCCGCCATCAAAGTTGGCACTGATCCGCATAATGATTCCTAATAGGTTGTTAAAACTAAGGGCAATTTAATGGCGTGCGATAGATATCACACGGCACATTTTATTATATGGCCGATAGAATAAACCAAAACATCCCAAGGGGAAAACGAAAGCCATTAAATTCAGTCAAGACACTTGCAATCGACCTTTAATTAACCAGTTAACACGCCTAAAATCCACAAGAAATGAGCCTTTCGCTATAAATTCATGAAGATATTAGACCATAAAACTATAACCTTGGCCTCGTACTGTATTTATCAAATTACGCGGCAAGCTGATATTGGCTAGCTTACGGCGAGTGTTACTAATGTGCATGTCCAGATTACGGTCAAATCGGCCCAAATCTTTCTGTAGCACTGAGCGCTGCAACTCTTGCTTAGTGATGACTTGGCCTTTTCTTTCAAAAAGATATTTAAATAATTTAAACTCGGTTTGGGTCAAATCGACATAGCGGGTGCCAATAGTGATCCTATAACTCATTTCATCGAAGTTAATCACTTTAGCCGCCACAGTCGCCATTTGCGGCGAGTGAGAGTGACCGGCACAGAGACGCCGCTCTAAAGCTCGTAAGCGGACAAAAATCTCTTTTATGCTAAACGGCTTACTCAGAAAATCATCTGCTCCCAATTCATAACCAGTGATACGATCATCTTCATTATCACGTGCTGAGATCATCAGTACCGGCGTTGAACATTCACGCGCTTTTAGCAACTCAAACCCATTCATCTGTGGCATCACTAAATCAAGCACTATGATGTCTGGAGCAAAACTTTCAATGCATGCCAGCCCCTCGATGCCATTAACCGCACACTTAACCTCATGCCCTTGCGTACATAAGGCATCAGCTAACCAAACGCTAAACAATGGATCATCATCGACCAAGAGTATTTTACTCATCCTTAAAGCCCAAACGAGAATCTATATCATTTATATTACCATGCGAATCGAGACGACTCTAGCGCTATTACATTAGTTAAGAAGTGTGATGTTGAAAACTGTGAACAAAATACGATATTAACAACCAATCAACGGATGATTAGCGACTCTAAAATCATCTCGTAAACTCCCAATAAAAAAGCGCCCTAAGGCGCTTTTTAGAAACTAAGAGTCTGAACTTAGCTTAGAATTTAACAGTTACACCACCGTAAATCACGCGGCCGATTGTGTCATATACTTGTGGAACTGTGCCACCATCACTACCGTTAGAAACACGTGATGGTTTTTCATCAGTGAAGTTTTTCACACCTAAACTAACAGTTGTCATATCAGTGATGTGATATGTTCCAGAAATATTGTGGTATAGCACTGAGTCAACATCATAGCCTTTCGCCAAGTCTGTCATCTCACCAATATAACGGTTGAAGTACATAACACTCCAATCATCTTGACCAGCTGAGAGACTGAAGTTATTACGAACCTTAGCGTAAGCACCGAAGTTACCGTCGATAGTATCAGTGTAATCTTTATTATCCTGCTCAAAGTTCAATAAATATGTCGTGTCATTGCTGATTTTCCAATCCAAACCTAAGCCTTCAAAGTTATAGGCTAAGTTAAAATCAATACCGCTAGTATCTTGATAACCTACGTTGGTTAACGCATTCGTTAAATTACGCAAGTCACCTTCTGGGGTAATATTAAACGTTTCACAAGCTGACGTAATGCCATCTTTACAATCATCTAAGCCAGCCTGAGTATCTAAACGGGCGATCGCGTTATCCACTTTGAAGCGCCAGTAGTCTAATGTCAGAGACATACCATCAAGATAGCTTGGCGAATACACTAAACCAGCCGTATAAGACTCTGACTCTTCAGGCTTCAAATCTGGATCAGAAGTACGGTTTACCAAAATTTGTCCTGGCTGTTCATCATCTGACAACCAAGGATTTGTAAGGTAATCAAACGATCCCGAATTACCACCATATAATTCAGCAACACTTGGAGCACGGAAGCCTGTAGCCGCAACACCCCGAACCATTAAGTCATCTGTTGCAGTGTATGTTAAACCAATTTTCCAAGTGGTCGCTTTACCGAATGTTGAGTAATCGTCTAAACGCAGCGCGAATTCACCCGTTAATTTCTCGGTGAAAGGCACACTTACTTCTTGAAAAATCGAAATAACGTTGTAGTTACCATCGGTTGGATCTTGCTGTGCTGCAGTACTTTCACCTGCGACAACAATTGGATCGGGATTATAGAAACCACTCTCACGGCGGTATTCAGCACCAATCGCAAAACCAACGGCACCCGCTTTTAAATCAAACAACTCACCATTCAAGCCCGCAGATAATGTCTGTTGTTCATTACCGCCATTTGCAGCCTCTGTATAACCAACAGCATCTTTCATCGCTTGTGTAAGTGGTGCACCACTCAACCAAGCATCAGGATTAGCATAAATAGCGTTACGCATATCGCTAGCATTGATAGAGTTCTCTACTGCGGTTTCTGCTTTGTTCTTACCAAATGTATAAGTAACATCCCAGTTCATACCTGTATGAACGTCTAAAGTACCCGCTAGACCACCTGATAAACGCCAAGTATCAGTATCCTGAGTATAAATACGAGGACCTACATCATTCATACGTCTAGCATAGAAGACTTGCCCATGATCATCAGGCTTAATACCTGCAGCAATCATATCACTATCAAGTGTTAAACACTTTAATGGATCTGCATCTGGTTGACCACAGACATCAAGATATAGCTGTGCAGGTTGAGCTGCCATTTGCTGATGAGAACGACGGTTGGTATAAATAGCATCTGCAGTTAACACAACATCATTACCCAGCTCTTGAGTCATGTTAGCAAATAAACTGCGACGTTCACTTGGTGTTTGATAGTAGCTATCTTGGGTGAAATCATAAGTCTCTGTTTGTGCTACCCAATTACCATTAGCATCTTGAACCATACCATCTAGTGAACCCGTTGGTATAATTCCACTCGCACCAGGTTTAGTCCAATCACGATCAGATTGGATCACACCACGTCGGTCAGAAAAAGCGGCACCAAAGGTGTAATTACCACCATCGGTGTTAAAACCGTATAGTGCACTGACATCACCACTTTCGCCATCGCCTTTATCTGTACCACTGCCGTTAAAATCGAACTGGAAACCTTCAAAATCTTTCTTCGTGATAATGTTCACTACACCAGCAATGGCATCAGAACCGTAAACCGCTGATGCGCCGTCTTTCAGAATTTCAACACGCGCAATCATAGCGACTGGAATCGAGTTCAGATCCACTGCACTATCAGCGCCTGAACCTGAGTTAACCATGCGGCGACCATTCAATAACACAAGCGTACGTTGTGAACCCATACCACGTAAGTCAACTTGGGCAACACCGTCAGCACCGTTGTTTGTGGTTGAACCCACTGCCGCACCCGCCATCGAAGTCTGTACTTGCAGCATTTGGTCAACAGAAGTGAAACCTTCCGCTTTAATCGCAGCAGCATCGATAACGGTCACAGGAGATGCTGTTTCCATATCTTGGCGTTGAATGCGTGAACCTGTAACTTCAATACGTTCAACTTTTGCTTTTTCTTCAGCAGCAAATGCGCTTGACGTAACAAATGCACCTGTAGTGATAGATGCAACGATAGCTAAATTAATAGCTGACGCAACTTTCGTTCTTTTGATCATGTATGAATGCTCCCTAGATCTTACTATTATTTTTATGCTTACAGCTTGTACAACTATTGCTGTACTAGTGTTGCACTCGATACTGATGATTCACTTTAACTCCGTCAATGCTCAAAATATTAACCAATAAAAAATTAATGTTAATAAATTTGAGTTAATTTGTTTAATTTTATGATTTTTATTTTCAATAAGACTTAATATATATAATTACACAGAGATTAAGCCTTAATTATAATGATTTACCAGTGATTAACACTGTTAACAAATTACTTTTGCGAAACATATTCAATACCAATAAGTGTGATATACATCACACTTATTCGATACAGCGAGAGCCTTGAATTGGAATGAAGTATTGATTAACTACCACTTAAACTGCATATCTATAGGCGTGAGCAACTAGAAATAGCCATAATAATTAAGATAATCTCGCTAAATCAGTACATAACAAAAGATACAATCAGCATCAATTGTGTTATCTATGCATAAAAACAAAGCCATCAATAAAAACAAAACAATATCATTACAAGTTGTTCCGTATGAAAAACCTAAAAAAGGTAACTGTAGCGACTATTTGTTTTGAGAATTTAATGGCCTAAATCCAATTTGTTGAATTAAATTAATCTCAGAGAAAAAATCAACCTTAATAGTGAAGATCTCAGACTTTAGCTCAACAAACACACCACGCTGATACACTTGTTGATAAATAAAGGGCATCAGTAGATAGCTGTAAATATATAGATTTCTATATAAAATCCATTATTAACGTCTAAATAACGAGCTGAAAACAGCCATAATACTTTGGAGTTTTGATACAATTTAATAATGAGAATTTATACCTATCAACTCATAAAAGCTCATTATCCCCTCCAATTACCGCCCCTTAATTTGTTTAAATATCGCTTTTACTTCACCCAAATTGTATGCAAAGGTAAATTTTTCCCATAAAAAAGGCGACTCTCAGGCCGCCTCTTAACCATATAAATCATCAAACTGATATTTACTCGGGTTTGATCAACTCAAAATGTTGATATGCCCGTGCGGTTGCAATACGGCCGCGGGGCGTGCGTTGGATAAAGCCTTGCTGGATCAAAAATGGCTCTAGCACATCTTCAATGGTTTCGCGCTCTTCGCCTATGGCTGCAGCTAAGTTATCGAGTCCAACTGGGCCACCCATAAACTTATCGATAATGGCGAGTAGTAACTTGCGGTCCATATAATCGAAACCTTCATTATCAACATCCAGCAAGTCTAGTGCATGGTCGGCAACAAACTTAGTGACAGCGCCATCATGCTTCACCTGCGCGTAATCCCGCACGCGGCGAAGCAGTCGGTTAGCTATCCGCGGTGTACCACGTGAACGGCGTGCGATTTCAAATGCACCTTCAGCATCAATATCCAGTTCCATCACCTGCGCCGAACGCGTGACTATGGTGCTTAAATCTTTGATGTTATAGAATTCAAGCCGTAGCGGGATCCCAAAACGCGCCCGAAGTGGTGAAGTCAAAGCTCCTGCCCGTGTTGTCGCACCCACTAGAGTAAACGGCGGTAAATCAAGCTTGATAGAGCGCGCTGCCGGCCCTTCACCTATCATGATATCCAGCTGATAATCTTCCATCGCTGGATACAAAATCTCCTCCACCACAGGGCTTAATCGGTGGATTTCATCGATGAATAACACATCACCGGATTCGAGATTGGTCAAAAGTGCGGCGAGATCGCCCGCTTTTTCCAGCACAGGCCCAGAGGTGGATTTAATGTTCACCCCCATCTCGTTCGCAACAATCATGGCTAAGGTGGTTTTACCCAATCCCGGCGGACCGTAAATCAACATATGATCTAAGGCTTCATTACGATTCTTTGCCGCTTGAATAAACACCTTAAGCTGTGCCCGAGTGTCATCTTGACCCGTGTATTCATCGAGCATTTTAGGGCGCATCGCCCTGTCGATGGATTCATCTTGAGCTTGGATCTGCGGCTGGATGAGTCTGTCTGCCTCAATCATTGTTATTCCTTATCGCAGCTTTCATCTTAATTATCATCATTGTTCAATTAAAGCATCGATTTAAGGGCGGCTTTGATCAGGGTTTCTGAATCCATGCCCTCTTTGTAGGCTGCAGAAACCGATTTGCTCGCCTGCGGTGGTTTATAACCCAGTGAAATTAAAGCTGAAATAGCATCTTCTTCGGCGCTATTGACTGTCGGTGCGGGTGAGTAATTGGATTGCAGCACGAACTCACGCTCTGAGCCTGCGGAGGCTTCCATCAAGCTCTTGAGCTTATCGCGCATTTCTACCAGTAACCGCTCGGCGGTCTTCTTGCCGACACCCGGTAATTTCACTAAGGTCACTATGTCATCGCGCTCAACGCAGCCCACAAATTCTGCGGCTGTCATGCCTGATAAAATGGTCAGTGCGAGCTTGGGACCGACACCATTGGTCTTGATCAGTAAGCGAAATAACGCCCTTTCCTGCTTAGTGATAAAACCATAGAGAAGCTGTGCATCTTCACGAACCACAAAGTGGGTGTAGACCATAGTTTCATGATTAACTTCAGGCAGCTCATAAAAGCTAGTAAGCGGCATCTGCAACTCGTAACCAACACCATTAACATCGATCAAAATTTCTGGTGCTTGTTTCTCAACGAGCACGCCCCGTAAACGACCTATCATCTGTACCGTCCGTATGTTCTTGCCGTTGCCCGGCCACTCAATGCAATTAAACTCTGGCTGGTGTGATAATGACACACAGCAACACCGAGTGCATCTGCGGCGTCAGCTTGTGGGGCAGCGGGTAATTTAAGTAGTTGTTGGATCATGTGTTGTACTTGGGCTTTCTGTGCTCGCCCCGTACCCACGACGGCGCTCTTAATTTGAGTCGCACTGTATTCGGCCACAGGTAAATTGGCGACTGTGGCAGCAACAATGGCCGCGCCGCGTGCTTGGCCTAACTTGAGCGCAGAATCGGCATTTTTTGCCATAAATACGCGCTCAATCGCAAATTCGTCCGGTTGATACTGACGAATAATCTCAGTGATCCCATCAAATATTTGCTTGAGCCTGCCAGGCAGCTCTTCAGACGAAGTGCGAATACAACCACTGCCGAGGTAAATCTGATGCCGTCCCTGACATTGGATCACGCCGTAGCCTGTGATCCGTGAACCTGGGTCAACACCTAAAATAATTGCCATTCAATACCTTAATATGGGATCTACATTTGCGTCCCTGTTCCTACGTTAGCATTTGCGAGTTGAAATTGGCATCAATTGAAGCCCCAATTCAGCTCACACTCTATCTAGCCTAGGCTTGCCATCACATCATCGGAGATTTCCGCATTATGATACACCTCTTGCACATCATCGTGATCTTCAAGGGTGTCGATAAGGCGCATAAATTTTTCGGCGGTTTCTAGATCAAGCTCAGCTTTCGTCGAGGCTATCATCGCGATTTCGGCATTATCCGCCACAAAATGGGCTTTATCGAGCTGCTCTTTCACCGTATAGAAATCAACGGGATCAGTAAACACATCCACAGCACCATCATCATAGCTGACAATATCTTCCGCGCCCGCTTCAAGCGCCGCTTCCATCAATGCATCTTCATCAGTTCCCGGCGCATAGGATAACACCCCACGCTGAGTGAACAGATAAGAAACCGACCCATCCGTGCCTAAGTTACCGCCCGATTTACTAAACGCATTACGTACACCACTCACAGTACGATTACGATTGTCCGTCATGGTTTCAACCATCACAGCAGTGCCGCCTGGGCCATAACCTTCATAGAGAATGGTTTCGAGTTGCTGGCCTTCTAATTCACCGGCGCCGCGTTTAATCGCACGCTCAACCGTTTCTCGGGTCATATTGCCACCGAGGGCTTTATCGATGGCGACACGTAATCGTGGATTAGAGTCGGGATCTGAGCCACCTTCACGGGCTGCAACGGTTAACTCGCGAATGAATTTAGTAAAGAGTTTACCGCGTTTAGCATCTTGAGCCGCTTTACGGTGCTTAATGTTGGCCCATTTACTGTGACCTGCCATGGGAAGTCTCCTCTACTTAGGTATCATCTAGGTGCCATCGCAAAGCTTATCAAGAGCCGAATATGGAATGAGACTAAATAACGGCTATTTACTTAAAGGATTGAACTAACAGATATTGATAAGCGGTGGAATGGCGGTTCACTAAAACAAACCGAGGCTCATGCCTCGGTTTTCGGTACGACTAAAAATAACTGACAAGGCTAACGTCAATCGACTTACACTAAAACGAGTTACACTAAAACGATTTACATAATGTCGATTTGAATAAGGTCGATTTACAAAAGTCGCCTTACAAAGCCCTCTTACAAAAGATCAGTCTTCCGCTTTAACAGCTTTCTCAACCACGGCAATACCCAGTTCAGCTAATTGCTGCGGATTGGCAAAACCAGGCGCGTTAGTCAGCGGACAAGCGGCAGTGGTGGTTTTCGGGAACGCCATCACATCACGGATTGAGCTTGCGCCCGTCATCAGCATGATGATGCGGTCTAAACCAAACGCTAAACCAGCATGTGGCGGTGTGCCGTAACGCAGCGCTTCTAACAGGAATCCGAATTTCTCTTTAGCCTCATCGTCAGTAATGCCCAGAATACGGAATACCGCAGACTGCATTTCTTGGTTGTGGATACGCACTGAACCACCGCCTAATTCGCAGCCGTTTAATACCATATCGTAAGCATCAGAAACGCGATTTGCTGGGTTAGCTTCAAGTTCTGCCGCCGTTACGCCGCGCGGTGCGGTGAACGGATGGTGAACCGCGTGGAAGTTGCCGTTGATTTTCTCAAACATTGGGAAGTCAACTACCCACAGTGGACGCCATTCACCTTGTAATAAGCTGAAATCTTCACCCGCTTTAAGACGCAGTGCGCCCATAGATTCGGCAACCACAGTCGCCTGATCTGCACCAAACAGGATAATGTCACCAGTTTGCGCGCCAGTGCGGCTGACGATTTCATTGACTATGCTTTCGTTTAAGAATTTCAGCACAGGTGATTGAATGCCCTCTAAGCCAAGGCTTAGATCATTAATCTTCATCCATGCTAAGCCTTTAGCACCATAGATGCCAACAAACTTAGTGTAATCATCGATTTGCTTACGAGACAGCGCAGCGCCGCCCGGAATACGCAGCGCAGCAACACGGCCTTCTTCATCGTTCGCAGGACCAGAGAATACCGCAAATTCCACTTCTTTGAGTAAATCGGCAATGTCCACCAGCTCTAATGGGTTACGTAAATCTGGCTTATCTGAACCAAAACGACGCATCGCTTCGTTGTAGGTCATGCGCGGGAACTCGCCGAGATCGACGTTCAGCATTTCAAGGAACAGACCACGCATCATCTCTTCGGTTTTCGCCATCACTTGCTCAGAGCTCATGAAAGACGTTTCGATATCGATTTGGGTGAATTCTGGCTGACGGTCGGCACGTAAGTCTTCATCACGGAAGCATTTTACGATTTGGTAGTAACGATCAAAGCCTGACATCATCAGTAACTGTTTAAACAGCTGCGGCGATTGTGGCAAGGCAAAGAACTGACCTTTATAAGTACGGCTTGGTACTAAATAATCGCGGGCACCTTCTGGGGTTGCCTTGGTCAGGATCGGGGTTTCTATGTCTAAGAAACCGTTTGAGTCGAGGAAACGACGCACAGAACTGGTCACTTTAGCGCGGAAAATTAATCGCTGCGCCATTTCTGGGCGACGTAAATCTAAGTAACGATACTTAAGACGTTGCTCTTCGCTGTTGTTCTGGTAGTTATCCATGCTCAATGGCAGTGGATCGGCAGCATTGATAATCGTCAAGGCTTGACCTAAGACTTCAATCTCACCCGTCTTCATTTGACCATTGACTTGGCTATCAGGACGGGCACGAACTAAGCCTTTGACCTGAACGCAAAATTCAGCGCGCAGCGTGCTAGCGACATTGAACACCTCAGGTAAGTCTGGATCATAGACCACTTGGATGAGACCTTCTCTGTCTCTTAAATCTAAAAAGACAACGCCACCCAAATCACGGCTACGATTAACCCAACCTACCAAGGTAACTTCTTGTCCAACGTGAGACTTATTGACGTCTCCACAATAATGACTGCGCATCTAACTCTATCCTTTATCCGGAAACCGGTGCTTTGGAAATAATCAAAACGAGATAAAAGCGGCATTATAGTAAAATAATGCCGATTACCAAAGTACTTCACACTTAGGCGGTGAAGTATCAAACAGTTTTACGCCCTTGACTAGAGGCGAACGCACTATCTGAGCATGAGCGTTCAAAAAAACATCAAGCTGAGCGATAACAACGCCCGCCGCTACTTTTTGCTTGGTACATCAGCTGATCGGCTTTTTTCAACAAACCTATCGCTGTGTCACCATCGCGGGGGTAAATCACCACGCCGATACTAACGGCTATGCTGACACTGACGCCTTGAATAAGCAAAGGGCTCGACAGTGCCTGTAGAATATTATCAGCTACTTGGGTAACGGCATCGAGATCTTGCACACGATTTAGCAGGATAACAAACTCATCGCCGCCAAATCGCGCAACGGTATCTGAGCCACGGATAACCTTGGTTAACTTTTGGGCGACCAGTACCAGTAATTCATCGCCAATGGGATGACCGTGTTGGTCATTGATTTGTTTAAAACCATCGAGATCGATGAATAACAAAGCGAAATGTGCCTGTTCTCTGCGATGAGATAGCAAAGCTTGGGTTAGTCTGTCATCAAGTAAGGCGCGATTGGGCAACTGAGTTAAAGCATCATGATTAGCCACATGCAGCAAACGTTTTTCTGCCACCAATCGCTGGGTGATCTCACGATTTAAGCGGCGATTCACTAACAACACCGCCACCATCACTGAGCATAAGACTATTACGCCAAATACGATATAACGCAGCCATTGCAGATATTTAGCACTCTCTGTCGCCACAGAAAATGACACCCAGCGCGTATATATTTTTTGCTGATGTTGAGCATCAACCAAAGCCAAAGCTTTATTAATCAGCAGCACCAGCGGCGCAAATTGAGGATAAACACCAATATGACTATGCTGATCGGCGAGATCACTGAGCAGCGACATTTTCAGTGTCGGATAGTGGCTGGTTTTAAGCTCAGAAGCTAAAGTCACCACTTTATCGATAAACACATCCGCATTGCCATTCGTCACGGCCGCTAATCCGGCCTGCGTATTTGGCACTATGACTAACTTGAGCGAAGGCTCCAGACTCATCAATTGCGCCACTAAATGATATCCCTCAACCACAGCCACCCTTTGACCTGCGAGCTGAGCAATATTAAAAACCGAGACTTGTTCCAGTTGCGACACTAAGGCCCACGGCGATGGCCAATAGGCTTCACTAAACGCTAAACGCTGCTGGCGCTCCGCCGTTTGCGCGACACTGCCGGCTAAACTCACCTCGCCCTTTTGCAACGCCTCGATTAACGAATGCCAATCATCAAAGGCAACGGGCGTGAGCTTAAGTTTGAGTTGTTCCTTGAGCAATTTGACGATATCGCTATTGATCCCCGCAAACTCACCCTGTTCATCCATAAACTCCATCGGTGGCCATTGTTTTAGATAACCGACTTTGAGCTCGCCTACGCTTTCCACATAGGCCTGCTCAGCGGGGCTTAAGCTGACATGGCGCTCAGCTTGGGTAAAAACATGATCTTTAGGATTGAGCATCCATTTATGTTCAATCTCAGCAAATTCTTGATTGCTAATACTGTTAAACCCATTGGCTATCCTCTGTGTAAGGCCAGCATCATCGCTACGGGTCAGCACATAAATGTTGGTGCTAAATTCGAGATCAGGATACTGGCTAAAGTCAGACCAGCCTTTATTGAGCAGTAAATAATGGGATGTCCATGCACCCGCGGCGATAAAACCGACAACTTCTCCAGACCTCGCCCCCGCCACCATGGCATCCATACTGTCGTAATAACGCAGTGACACTTGGGGTAATGCTTTACGCAAATCCACCAAATAAGGCGCTGTCGGCACCACACCAATACGTTTACCTTTTAAGCTGTCTAAATCGGTTAACTGTTGCTGATAGAGAAAGAGTCGACTCTTCACTGTATATAAATGCCAAGCCTGAGTAAGGCCCGTTTTAACATCATCACTTTCAGGATAACCTATATGGGCATCGGCGAGACCACGACGAACATCGTCCACGCTAGAGTTCATATCACCAGAAATAAAATCAACGGCAATACCCGTTTTCTCAGACCAAAGCTGCCACATGTCCACATACAAGCCATGGGGTAAACCATCGACACCTAAGTCCACAAAAGGCTCGACGCCCAGTTGCATCGAAATAACGAGTCCAGCTTGTTGACGTTGATAGCCAAGCCAACGTCGCTCCGTTTGCTGAATAAAGTGCGCATCGAGCGCAGTGAAACCTTTATTGATTTTATCGACTAATGCAAGATTGCCCTTTTGAACTGCGGGTACAAACTGCATCGCCTTAATTTGAAGGCGGGCAGTATTGGGAAAGTTTGCGGCAATCTCTTGGGATGAGTCGGGATCTTTCAAATAGCCTTCTAACCCCGCAAAGACTACGATCTCGCCCGCGGCGACCCCTGCCAATAATTTCTCACGACTTTCGTAGCGTTTAAACACAAGCTGCGGTTCGATACGGTGTAATTCCGCTTCATGGGATGAAGCCGCTACCACACCAATTTGAAAGGGGATCAGTTCTTTGATGGATTTTTTGCCCTGCAAGGATTTATGCAAATACAAAAAAGTGCCCACATCCGCAATGGGCACTGCAAAATCAAATTCTTGCTCTCGCTCTGGGATTTTCCCCATGCCGATATGCACTTGCGCCTTACCTTGCCGCAGTTGATCAAGGGACTCATGCCAGTGGCGCGCCACAAAAACGACTTGGGTATGGCTTTGTTTAGCCCACTCTTTCCATAAATCAACCAGTAATCCAGTCGGCTCGCCATCGTTGTCGACATATTGATAGGGAAAGCTATCCTCACCCATAACGATGATTAATGGCTCAGAGGACAACGGACTTGCCTGCCCCGTTATGCTCAAAAAACAGCTGCACAAGATCACAATTAAGTGGATCACAAACTTCAAGTTGAGCCCTTAGTACTTGATGTACATGTAACGATTTTGTTATCTATTAAGTATTAGACAAAAATTTATCGCAAATTACTAGCATGAGACTTGCTGCTAATCGCTCTGATTCGTTAAAATGCACAGTTGAATTCCCATGAAAAATCTCAGATGAACGTTTCTCAAGACACTATCTACGCTCAAGCGAGCGAGCATATTAGCGATTTCCAGTTTGATAACCGTGTAGCAGGCGTATTCAGTGACATGATCCGCCGCTCAGTGCCTGGATATGCGCAAATTATCAATACCATAGGCGATTTTGCAGATCGTTTCGTCATGCCAAATACTCAAATTTACGATTTGGGTTGCTCACTCGGTGCTGCGACCTTAAGTATTCGTCGCCAAATCCAAGGCCGCCAATGTCGCATTATTGCTGTAGATAACAGTGAATCTATGGTCGCACGCTGCCAAGAGAACCTGAATGCCTATGTCAGCGATACGGATGTCGATCTGGTTTGCGGTGATATTCGCGATATCGATATTCAAAATGCGTCATTGGTGGTACTCAACTTTACCTTGCAATTTTTACCGCCAGAAGACAGAGAAACCCTGATAGCGAAGATTTATCAAGGTCTGAATCCCGGCGGGATGTTAGTACTATCAGAAAAAATTCGCTTCGAAGATGCTCCTATCCAAACCCTATTGGAAGAGCAACATTTAGACTTTAAACGCGCTAATGGTTACAGCGAACTTGAGATCAGCCAAAAACGCAG
Source organism: Shewanella sp. SM29 (assembly GCF_025654245.1). Taxonomy (NCBI): domain Bacteria; kingdom Pseudomonadati; phylum Pseudomonadota; class Gammaproteobacteria; order Alteromonadales; family Shewanellaceae; genus Shewanella; species Shewanella sp. SM29. The sequence continues at coordinate 66,496 of NZ_JAKKRN010000020.1, read as the reverse complement.
TGCGCTGGAAAATGTCATGAAGCCAGACACCTTAACCACGCATCAACAACGACTCACCAGCCAAGGCTTTAGTCACTTTAGTCTCTGGTTCCAATGCTTTAACTTTGCTTCTATGGTGGCCATCAAGTGATCAGCTTTAGCTCGTTTTACCAACAAATCGCCGATTCAAATCTACAACACTGGCTCGAAACCCTGCCGAGCATTTTAGGCAAGTGGCAACGGGATCATAAACACGGCAACCTGCCAAAGTGGGAAAAAGTGCTCAACAAGCTGCACTATCCTGCACCAGATCAAATAGATTTTATCGATAGCGTGACCGTCGGTAGCGGCGAGCAACTTAGCCCAGGCGAAAAAGAGAAGCTTGAAAACCTGCTGCGTTTGTTTATGCCATGGCGTAAAGGCCCCTTCCACATTCATGGCATCCACATCGATACCGAATGGCGCAGTGACTGGAAATGGGACCGCGTTAAGCAACATATTTCGCCGCTGAAAAACCGCACTGTGCTCGATGTCGGTTGTGGCAGTGGTTATCACATGTGGCGCATGTTGGGCTCAGATGCCAAACGTGTCGTCGGTATCGACCCTTCGCCGTTGTTTTTATGTCAGTTTGAAGCCGTCAAACGTTTAGCGGGCACACATCACCCTGTACACCTGTTACCATTGGGTATTGAAGAGCTGCCACCGCTCGATGCATTTGACACAGTTTTCTCCATGGGCGTTTTATATCACAGACGTTCGCCTATCGATCACTTGTTACAGCTGCGTGATCAATTGCGCACCGGTGGTGAGCTCGTGCTAGAAACCTTGGTGATAGATGGCGACGAAAATGCCGTACTCGTGCCTCAAGATAGATATGGCAAAATGAATAATGTATGGTTCATTCCGTCCGTTGCCGCGCTCATGCTATGGTTAAAAAAGTGTGATTTCACTGATATCCGTTGTGTCGATACCGATGTCACAGCCCTTGCCGAGCAACGCCGTACCGACTGGATGCCCAACGAATCACTGGTTGAATACCTAGATCCTAACGACATCACCAAAACGGTTGAAGGTTATCCTGCGCCCAAACGCGCCACGATTATCGCAGTAAAAAATCAGCCTAATCAGGATTTAAACTAACCTTTTCAGTCTGAAGTAAGCGAATATCAGTCATTACGTCCTCAGAGTTTGAGTTGGTAATGGCTGATATCAAAAGCCGAAAGAACACCATTCCTCTAGTACATCTGGAATATGTAAGTGTTCAGCAGCTCAGTGTAACTCCTTCCTTGAATAGCAATACATTTGCGACTCCCACCCTTATCGTTGACATCCAGAACAGAACAGGGTTTCATGCATAACAATGACTTGAAGCTAACTCAATTGGATACTAAGTCAAAGTTAACTCATTCCATCACAGATGCAGAACACATAACCCATGTTAAAACCCACTTTACTGGTTAGCCTGTTTGGCTTGAGCCTTTATGTTACGAATGCCGCCTATGCGGCGCCAAGCCCTGTTCCCCTCTTAGTTGAACAATGCCTGCGTTTGCCAAGTATTGATCTCGCGACTGTGTTCGCCAATGCACGTTTAACTGCGTCTGAATTAACCTTGGCCCAGCGCGCGCTTATTTTTGAGCAACAGATGTTAGGGCTTAATAATATCAACGACAGGCTCAACTATTACCGTGGGTTTAACTTACCAAGCGAGGAACGCGAGGGTCTACTGCAATGCCAGCTACACCTCGCCGACACCCTGTCGCAACTTCTCAGCCAAACTGAATGGAGTCAACTAGCCTACGCCTTAGCCCAAGGCAATGCAGAACAAATACTGCTGAGCCAACAGCTTAAACAGTTACTACAACAGCATTGGAGCGCCGAGGAGAAAGCGAAATTACATACTGCACAAGCCAGCATAAGCCAAGGGTTAGGCAGTCAACAATTTAGTCTTGCCTTCAATGACAGCCAATGCCAACCCGAAGTGACTCAGCAGCAACATCTGCATAAAAAAGAGGATAAAAGTGACGAGCCGAAGCCCGACAGTTCAAAGCAGAGCGACTTTTCTGGCACTATCGCCAGTTACTTACTGACGCAAGAAAACGCCGTATGTCGCCAAAATGTATGGCAGGCCTACCAAGCCAGAGCCAGTGAAACCAACCAAACGGCATTAGAGCGAATTGCTGAGCAGCGCCAACAAGCCGCCACTGCTGCAGGCTTTACCGATTACAGCGCATTAGCGCTTAGTTCGCAGCAGTTATCGTCCCCTGAATTAGTCAAAGCCTTTCTCGATAGCCAAACCCAAGATCTGCAGGTGGCTCCTTGGGATATTGGGCGAACCCTGTCACAACAAGCATCAGCCAAGGGGCCGACATGGCAAACCTCTGACGTCTTGAGTCGCAGCTTTACTTATCTGCAAGTGTTTGGTTTACACTTTGAGACCATAGAAACCGCTAAGGTCGAGAAAATACCAACCGTTCCTAATCGGCCGCATATCGTTAGGGTCTACCACCAGCAAAGATTGTTAGGTGAAATCTATGTGGCGTACAACCCAAATCCACAGCAAGGTAGTCAACAGCAGACATTGCGCCAAAGTGTACTCGGCCAGCAATTTGGACAACAAGCTTTAGATCTCAAGCCACAGCTGAGTAACTACAAAGACATTGAGCAATTAACCGAGTCTATCGCAGAGGCTGTCACTTCTCTTGCTAAAGCGAGCCATTTCTACCTCAACAATGCCATGGGACAGAGTCAAGATAGCTATTTTGTGGCGAGTCTTTGGTTAGCAGAAGTACTGCGCCATCAACTCTTTCCGCAGTTTGAGCACACCTATTTACAGGAGCGTGAAACACTGGCTAAAGCTTATTCGAAGCAGCTTAAAGTCTTTCGCGCTAAGGTTGCAGTCAACTTTTACCAAAACTCAAGTGCACAAGTCTACCCCGATCTCGGTGCGGAGTTTAATGCGAGCTTTGGTCAAGACTGGCCACAAACACAGGATTATCCTTATAGCTTCAATGCTATCGCCAACGAAGGACCGCTCTACTACCAATCACTCTGGCAAGCATCGCTAGCCCAGCTGGTAGCTCAATCCACATTCAACTGCCAAGACAAACTAAAATTATTCAATGTATTAGTCATCAATGAAGACGCTTTGAGCTTAAGTGACCAATTAAAAGCGGTCATTGGCGCCCCCGTTGATAGTGCTGCGCTGATCCAAAGAATTTCAAATAGCACCGCTTCAGAACATGCTGACAATTCCAACACCCAAGCTTTCGACGCAACAGGTTCTTGTGCGTTTTAAGTGTTAATGCTTAGGATGTGTTTGTGACTCGCTCGGGCGCAAACACAGCTAATCGTCATGATTCGCCTCTCTATCACCTTAATAACTTAGCGCGACATAGTTAGCTGTATGTCGTGAAAACGACTGACTCTATGATATTTAATTGAAAAAGTCGTAAGAAGTGGCCACTATAAGCCTCAATCTATCGGTTTTTTGAGATTATAATGACTCGAGCTAAATCTACCTTAGAACAATGGCGTATTTTGCAAGCGGTGGTCGATTTTGGCGGCTATGCCCAAGCGGCCGAAAAACTCAACAAGAGTCAATCGTCACTTAACCATGCCGTTGCCAAATTACAGCATCAATTAGGTATCGAGCTACTCGAAGTCAAAGGCCGTAAAGCCTATCTCACCCCGCAGGGCGAAGTGCTGCTGCGCCGCTCACGGCATGTCACCCAAGCCGTCAACGAGTTAGAACAACTTGCGAGTAATCTTGAACAAGGGTGGGAGCCGACACTCACGATTGCCCGTGAAATTATCTATCCGATGGAAAGCTTAGTGTGTGCCCTCAATGCGTTTCTACCCCACAGTCGTGGCACTCGAATCATCATGCTGGACTCAGTGATCACCGGCACTCAAGAGCTCATTCTGCAGAGTAAAGTCGATATTGCTATCTGTGCAGGGGTGCCGCCTAAAGGGTATTTATCCGAACCCTTATGTGAACAAGAACTCTACCTCGTCTGTCATCCAAATCACCCACTCGCTGACTTAGGCACAATTGAAGACGATAAACTACTGGCACAATATTTACAGTTAGTGATTAAAGATACTGGAGTGCAATCCAACATTGATATCGGCTGGCTCAAAGCTGAGCAGCGCTGGACTGTCTCTAACTTCCATGAAGCTAAAGTCATTTTAAATCAAGGCATTGGTTTCTGTTGGATCCCCTCTTTCTTAGTCCAAGAAGAATTGGCTTCGGGTAATCTAGTACGTTTACATCTTGAGGGCAGCCAAAAACGTCGCATCATGTTGAGCTTAGTGATCCCTAAAAGAGATCAACAAGGGCCTGCATCAAAACTGCTTGCTTCCTTGATTTTAAAACAGCATGGAATTGAAATGACGAATAGTCATTAACAGCAAGATACAAAAAGAGTTATCAATTCGAGTGAGCCAAATGATAAATGCCAACTGCTGATAAAATGCTTAGTTCTTAGTGGTACTGAGAGGTTGTTTCGAAAAAGATGATGAACAGCGAATCATGGGAATAGTTAAAGCCTAATCTTACACACTAAAGTCGACATAGCGTGCTTGTTGATAACCCAAATATTGCGGCTGAATAAATCCCGTCTCCTGCAAGAGGTCATCCTCAACATATAACTCGCTCTGCAAAGACACATTCGTATTCGCGCTAGCACTGATATTTGAAGACTGCTCATTTACATTGTTTGCGGACAAAACATCCGTAGATTGCAAATTGCTAGGCAGATCATTTGAAGATGCCAGATAAGAAGGCTGAATATTGGCTTGCGACGTCATATCGACACGAGCTGAAGGTCCGGCACTAGCTTGTGCAACCGCGGCATAATAACGGCTTGCAACACTATCGGATCTTGAGATAAAACCCGTCGCTAAATCCGCTGAAGTTGAAGCTTCTCCAAATGCTAAAGTTGCGGTCGGTGGCTCAATCGTTTCCACTGTGGTCGATGTAGTGACTGAGTCACTGATATCAGAAGAGGTTTTCGAACCCGTATCAATGACTCTCGTGTTGACCGTTTGCGCCTCGATCGCTTGTTTTAGCTTATCAAGCGCAGTAGAGGCTGGGGTGAATACAGCCTCTTGGGGTTGAACAATATTACCTGACTCATCAACATCTCCCGTCACCACAGGTGTATGTTTTTCTAACGGTGGCAACTCTTTGATTTGAGCATCCGCGTCTATTAATGTTTGAGCCGTTTGCAAGTCAACAATTTGTTTTTGTCGCTCCTCTGCCAGCATCACCTTAGCTTCATTCATTTTTTGCAAGGCTTCCGCGGCAACACGGATATCCGCTGATGACGGGTCAACAGGAGCCATTGCTGCGGCATAAACTTGCTTCATTTTGTTTATCGTTGCAAGCGGGTCGCCTCCCACAGGAGAGACATCAATCTGCACTTCGCCATCGGTGGCGTAACGTTGGCCATCAGCACCCTTTTCATACTTAAAACTCGGGCTCTGAGCGTATTGTCCTCCGACGGTTGCGTGGGCATGCTCATGGGCTTTAACCTCTGAATCTCGAGTTTTAAGTTCATCGACTTGCTGTTGCTGTTGAGCCTGTACTTTTTCTTGGGCTTGTATCTCTTGTTCCTGAGCCTGCTGAACCAGTGATTGCTGCTTTGCCTCTTCCGCTGCTGCTATTTGCTGTTTCCGCGATTCTTCTTCCTGTACTTGCTTTTCAAGCTGATTATCATTTGGGGCAAAGACAGCAGCTAAGACTTGTTGACTATCATCTGGATTAGACGCTGTCGCAGGAGCATCTACAGGACCAGCTTGAGCCTGAGCTTCACCGAAAACTTGAGTAAATTGCTCTAACACAGTCGGTTGAGCAACATCATTGCTAGCTGATTGATCTACGACTTGCGCAGAGTTTGACTGACCAACAGGCCCTGCACTCGTTGCTACACTCTTATTTACAGCACTCTTATTTACAGAACTGTTGATTACAGAATCAGACGTAGAGGGATCAACTAACGCAGCTCCAGTAAAGACAGTTTGTGGTCCAAACACTGCAGCTAAATCAGGCATTATTGGAGAAACATCACCCGTGCTAGATGGATTGAAAGCAGGAATATCAGTACCAGTAGTGCCAATTGATGGACTCAGAGGCGTAAAAATATCAACGGGAATATTGCTCGTTACACTGAGATTTGGACTTATTGTAGCCAAGGAATTTACCCCAAGTCCGCTATTACTCGTACCCGCGACTGGCGAAAATACCTGAGTAGAAATAGGTGCCGCAATCTGTCCCCCGCGTACACCAGAAATGGATCTTGGTCCTGTTAACAAACTAAAACTCGCATCGGCATGTAAGCTAGCTCGATCATTTAACGTATTTACCTGAGGATTGCTCCTTGGCGTTGGTACGGAAAAAGGATCGATCTTGGGTGCTTGGCTTGCACCATTCAGTACAGGAAGTACAGATGCAGCAGTTGATGAAACAGCACTAGAAGCAGCAAAAGACACATTCGGTGATGAGTGGAGAGATTGGGAAACGTTAGCAGCTAATGAAGTAATAGGCGTGGCTTGAACTGGAGCAAATGAAGTTCCAGTTACCTGTAGTTCATGGACACCACTCGCTTCAATTTTTGCGGAGCCTGCAGTGTGAGCGCTGGCTCCTTGATAAGTGCTATTAGCGTGACTCTGGCTTAGATTCGAGCTGAGCATCTTATCATGTGCCGAAAATGAAGAGGATGGCGCTCCAACCTTAGGTGATAGCGCCACAACCGACATGATATTTACACCTTAATATTAATGATCGAACCTATCGTTTCAGAATCAGTTTCAATCACTTCTGTTGACGCTTCCCCTTGTCTTAATGACTCATTAGCGGTAAGTAATGCCGAGGTTTTATCAGGCTGCGCAACATCTCTTGTAGATTCAGCCGGAGTCGCACTTTGAGTCGGTGTAGGTTTAGCCACATCTATTGTTGCTTGAGTGAGCCCAGATTGAGCACTTTGCAAGCCTTGCAGACCGGATGAATAAGCAGATTGGATTTGCATAACGGTATTCCTGCACGCTGTGATTAATGGGTCAATTATTGACCAGTCACCTGCAAAAGTACAGGTTTTATCCGCATTCTCACCATTTATTTACAGTCTTATTTATCCTGTGATCCAATTGGCTTCCCAATCCTTAAATACGGGATTAAAACCCTGCCGTTGCATCTGTTCGATGACTTGCTCGACGCTGCGATCATCGCTTATCTCAAATTGATCGAGTTGACTGTCGGGTGCTTGATAGCCGCCCGGTTGTGTCGAACTACCCGCACTGATTTGAGTAATTCCAAGTGGCAAAAGATTATCCCTCAGCTCAGGGCTTTCCCTTGTCGACATACTGATATCAAGCTGATGATTAAAAAGTCTAAATGCACAAATCATTTGTACTAAACCTAAATCCGATAGCATAACTTTTGGGGTGATCCCGCCAGTACAAGGCCTTAACCTTGGCAGCGAAATACTAAAGCGAGTGCGCCAATAGCGACGCTCTAAATAGTCAATATGATATCCCATCATTAACGCATCTAAACGCCAATCATCCAGCCCCAGTAATACCCCAAGACCAATTTTATCGCCCCCCGCCGCCGCAACTCTGTCCGGTGTTGCTAAGCGATAGGCAAAATCCATTTTTTTACCTCGGGAATGGTGACGAGCATAAGTCTCGGGCTGATAGGTCTCCTGATAAATCATCACAGCATCTAAACCTAGCGCGACTAACTGGCGATAATGGTCCTCACTCATGGGTTGGACCTCCATCGCCACATGGCTAAATTGCTGCTTTACCAATGGCAACATTTGCTTGAAATAATCGATACCGACCTTAGTTTCATGCTCACCCGACACCAGTAAAATAGAATCGAACCCCCTATCTTTGATAATGACCATCTCGGCCATCAACTCCTGCTCATTCAAGGTCTTGCGTTTGAGTTTGTTACTCATACTAAAGCCACAGTAATCACATTCATTAGCGCACAGATTAGAGACGTATAGCGGTAAATACATGCCAAGATTCGCGCCAAATCGCTGCCGCGTAAGCGCCGCTGAACGTTGTGCCATGATTTCGATATAAGGCTCTGCCGCAGGTGATAACAAAGCCAGTAAGTTGCGCAAATCCCCTGCCGGACTCACTAACGCCCGCTCGACATCTTGGACTGTGCAAGAATACAAATCGAGTAACAGTTTATCCCGTGGGATGTTGGCAAATTCCGCTACAAAACTCATTGGTTTAAAAATCCCGTCAGAGGACTGGTCTGTACCGCGCCCGTTTGTACTCGGCCAAGCCCAGCTTCAAAGGCTCGCCGACCGCATTGCACTGCCTCCTTAAAGCACTCGGCCATCACTATCGGCGACGCGCTGCTGGCGATGGCCGTGTTGACGAGCACCGCATCGGCGCCCAGCTCCATTGCCCGCGCAGCCTGCGAAGGTGCGCCAATGCCGGCATCGATCACCACTGGCACCCGCGCCTGCTCTATGATGATTTTTAAAAAGCTTTCAGTGACTAAACCTTGATTACTGCCAATCGGACTCGCCAGTGGCATAACCGCAGCGCAGCCCACCTCTTCCAAGCGGCGACAGAGCACAGGATCGGCATGCACATAGGGCATCACGATAAAGCCTTTCTCACAGAGGATTCTGGCCGCATCTAAGGTTTCAATCGCATCGGGCATTAGGTACTTAGGGTCTGGATGGATTTCGAGCTTAATCCAATGAGTTCCCAGCATTTCACGGGCAAGCTCTGCCGCAAACACCGCTTCCTTGGCGTTTCTCGCCCCCGAAGTGTTAGGCAATAGCCGGACACCCGCTTGACGTAACGGCGTGAGTAAATCATCAAGCCCCATTTTAAAATCAATTCTTTTCATCGCGACTGTCACTAACTGCGATTTTGAAGCCGTTATCGCCTCAAGCATCACTTGGCTATTGCTGAATTTTCCCGTTCCGGTAAATAACCGTGATTCAAACTCCACATCGGCAATCGTTAACATATTAGCCTCCCGCCACTGCTGAAAAAAGTTCTAATTTATCTTCATGTTGGCAGAGAATAGATTGCCAGCGGTTGCGCGGAACCACCTCTGCATTCAACACGATAGCAACTGAGTCGAGGGCAATATCTTGCGCGAGGATCACAGCCGCGAGCGAAGTCGGTTCAGTCAACGACTGTGGGATATTATTTATGTGAATTAAAATCATATCAAACCTCAAGATTATCTTTATTTGATGATAGATAAGCCCCTTTGGGGCCACATATGTCACAATGGGGATCCCGCGTTAATATCGCCGCAGTCCATGAAAGTGATTTAGCGTCGAAGCGCCAAAAACGCCCCAACAAGGCACTTTTCGATTCATTACAACTATCCATATTCAACAAAAGTTGCATAGCCACCAAAGATTGCATTGACGCCATCACGCCCACGCTCGGACCAAGTACGCCTTGGGTACTGCAGCTCTGTGACACTCTCGTCTGTGCGGGGAAAATACAGTGATAACAACCACCAGAGGGGAACTGCACTTGATCGACTGCAAACAATTGGCCGCTAAATGCTGCGATTGACGCGCTGACTAAAGGTAAAGCAGCTTCGATACAGCTGCGATTAATGGCTTGGCGGGTCGCAAAGTTATCAGTGCAGTCAAGCACGAGCACTCTTTTACCCTGTTGTTTTAATTGTAAAACCTCAGCGAAGTGATGAGCTGATGTCTCAGCACTAAATACTGTTTCATGGGCAGTAACAGTGCACTGCGGCGCTAAGCCTTTGAGCTTTTGCTTGGCAACTCGCGCCTTATTGAGTCCAATGTCGGCATCGGTGAATAGCAATTGTCTTGGTAGATTCGAAACTTCAACCTTATCCATGTCGATTAAGGTCAAGTTGCCAATGCCAGCACAAGCCAGATACTGCGCCGCCAATTGCCCTAAGCCGCCAAGCCCTACAATAACAACGCTGGCGTCGACCAATTGCAATTGCCCTGCCTCACCGACCTCTGGCAATAAGACTTGCCGAGAATAACGCATGAAATCTGAATCACTGAGTGTATGAGCGCTTTGTGTACCGTCGCAAAGAACCTCTGCGTGAGCAAGCGGTTGGTTTTTACTCATGCTTAGCAACCAACTCATGCTTTACAGCCAGTTCTTCAGACAAGCTACATTGCTCCCACGCTTGGCTCAACTCTGCAAATGCTGCGACTGGATCCTGAGCCTCGGTTATTGCGCGCACCACAGCAATATTGCCGACCCCAGTGGCTTTCACCTTTGCCAGATTAGCTAAGTCGATGCCGCCAATGGCGACCAAGGGATAGTGGTCTTGGAGTAACGCCACATAATGTTTAAGTTTTGCGAGCCCTTGGGGCGCCGAAGGCATTTGCTTCGTCGTGGTTGAGAATATATGCCCAAGCGCTATGTAGGATGGCGAGTATTGATGCGCCAGTAGCAACTCAAAATAACTGTGGCTGGATATACCTAATGCGAGCCCTGCCGACTGAATGGCCGCTAAGTCGGTAACGGCGAGATCTTCTTGGCCTAAATGTACCCCAAAGGCATGGTATTTTATCGCTAACTGCCAGTGATCATTAATAAAAAGCTGTGCATTAAAATGCTTACCTAAGGCAATGGCCGTTTGAATTAGTGCTTCTAATTCAGAGCCAACCAACTCAGACTTACCTGACTCACATTTGCCTAAATCAGATTCGGCTAGCGCTGCACTAGATAACTCGCTGATGTCGGTTTTTATCCGTAACTGCAAGGTTTTAACGCCTGCAGCTAACAAACTCTCCAGCATGGTTAAGTCACTCACAACAGGGTAAACACCAAGATCGGCATCGAGCACTTTAAAACCGTGGGATAAAATATTTTGAGGTGGCGTCGAGGCTATTCTTACCTGAGCGGTTGCCTGATCTGTTGCAGATAAAGCTGTTGCAACTAAATCACTTATAATATCAAGGTGTTGGTTGAGTTGGTGACTAATAAAATTGCCATCACACAGCCTTATCTTTGCATAGCGGGACAAGTCATTGGGCCACCCCGTACGGGCCAACGGCCCTGGACCTTGCCCTAAACCAATCGCCGCGCTTAAGCCTTGACTCACGTAGGCTTTGGCAACCACCACCGCATCTTGTAATACAAAACCCTGCGCTAACACGGTGGCAATGGCCGATGACAAAGTACAGCCGCTACCATGGTTATGACGGGTATTAACCCGCGGGCTTGCCAACCAGAAACGCCCATTTTGATGCAGCTCAGAGCTAGCGCGTACTTGATGGCAAACCAGATAATCCTCGGCAAGCTCAAAATCCCAGCCGTTGCTATCGAGAGTGCTAACATGAACATTAGCCTGAGTTTGAGCATGAGTGTTATCGTGAGTTTTAGCATGAGTATCAGCAAGAATGTCAGTGCTGCCAAAGCTCACATCGCCCCCTTTAGCGAGCACACTGCAATCTAAACTCTGGGATAAAGCCTGTGCTGCAGCAACGAACTGCGATTTGGTCGAAACATCACTGTGAGTTAACCGCCTAAGTTCAAGCACATTGGGCGTGATAAGTTCGATTAAACCTTTGAAAGGCCTAAAATCTAAGGCTGATTTGGCCGCACTTTTTATATCCTGACAGTTATCTACTGCTAATGCATCGCCACAACTGGCGACCATCACTGGATCGACAATCACAGGCACAGATGGATACTGGATTTTAAAACTCGCGATCCAATCTGCCAGCAATGCCACTTGAGTTTGATCTGCCAGTAAGCCGATTTTAATTGCTTTGGGTGGCAAGTCGGAAAGTAGAGTCGTCAGCTGAGCCATTAACATCACCGCTGATACGGGCTCAACTAAAGTGACCGCCACTGAGCTTTGCGCCGTCACTGTGGTGATCACGCTGCAACCGTGACAACCCAAATCTTGAATCGTGGCCAAGTCCGCCTGAATACCGGCACCGCCGCCGCTGTCTGAACCGGCTATGGTCCAAACAAATGCGGGGCGAGCGGTATTCATGGGCGAATTACCCCCATGAATACCCGACATAATTAGGCTTCCTCTGCTTCGGCGACAAGCTTGTCTTTCACGTGATAGATCTCGGCGCCCGAAGCAGCAAATTGTGCCGATTTTAGCGCCATTGCCGCTTCCAACTCCTGCGGCGTCTTGATTGTGACTTGCATGGCTTGGGCAGCCGCTTCAACTTGCTCCGCTTTCGCTTGTGCCGCCTCTAAGCCAGCGGCATAGGCACGTACATCTTGGGTGATTTTCATCGAACAAAATTTAGGGCCGCACATAGAGCAAAAATGCGCGACTTTAGCGGATTCCTGCGGTAAAGATTCATCGTGGTAAGCGCGCGCGGTTTCAGGATCTAGTCCTAAGTTATATTGATCTTCCCAGCGGAATTCGAACCGCGCCTTTGCCAGCGCATTGTCACGAATTTGCGCACTCGGATGACCTTTGGCCACATCGGCGGCGTGGGCAGCAATCTTATAAGCAATCAAACCTTGCTTAACATCTTGTTTATTCGGTAATCCTAAGTGTTCTTTTGGCGTGACATAACACAACATAGCGCAGCCATACCAAGCAATCATGGCCGCGCCTATGCCGGAGGTGAAATGATCATACCCAGGTGCGATATCGGTGATTTGTGGGCCAAGGGTGTAAAACGGCGCTTCGTCGCAGTGAACTAACTGCTTGTCCATGTTCTCTTTAATGAGCTGCATCGGGATATGTCCCGGCCCTTCGATAATGGTTTGTACGTCGTATTCCCACGCGATTTTGACTAGCTCACCTAAGGTTTCAAGCTCTGCAAACTGGGCGGCATCATTAGCGTCGGCAATCGAGCCTGGACGCATACCATCACCTAAGGACAGGGATACATCGTAGGCGACGCAAAGCTCACAGATCTCACGAAAATGGCTGTAGAGGAAGTTTTCCTTATGATGGCTCAAGCACCATTTGGCCATGATTGAACCACCGCGGGAAACGATCCCAGTAACGCGTTTAGCCGTCATCGGCACATAACGTAGCAGTACACCAGCATGAATCGTAAAGTAATCAACACCTTGCTCAGCTTGTTCAATTAAGGTATCGCGGAACACTTCCCAGGTTAAATCTTCTGCCACGCCGTTCACTTTCTCCAGCGCTTGATAAATCGGCACTGTGCCAATGGGCACTGGCGAGTTACGGATGATCCACTCGCGGGTTTCGTGGATATAACGACCCGTGGATAAATCCATGACAGTATCCGCGCCCCAACGGGTAGACCAGACGAGCTTTTCCACTTCTTCCTCGATGGAAGACGTCACCGCAGAATTACCGATATTGGCGTTCACTTTCACCAGAAAATTACGCCCGATGATCATAGGTTCGGCTTCGGGATGGTTAATATTCAGCGGAATAATCGCGCGGCCACGGGCAACTTCGGCGCGGACAAATTCGGCGGTAATCGGTTCACCAACTAAGGCACCAAAGGCTTCGCCCTTGGCTTTACGATTGAGGATTTCATCCTGTACTTCGGCGAGAGCCATATTCTCGCGGATCGCCACATATTCCATTTCGGGCGTGATAATCCCTTGACGGGCATAGTGTAATTGACTGACGCGTTTGCCCTGCAGCGCTCTGCGTGGGCGGACAATCGCACTCGAACCCGCCTCAAAACGCAGATGGTCTAAACCGTCATCGGCGAGTCTTTGTTGGGTAAAATCGGAGGTCGCGCAGTGTAATTGCTCTGTATCGTTGCGGGCTAGGATCCAGTTTTGTCTTAATTTACCAAGGCCGAGGCGCACATTGATGTCGGCCTCAGGATCGGAATAAGGTCCGGCGCAATCATACACGCGGATTGGCGGATTTTTTTCCATGATAGGCGCATCATCTGTACCGCCCACCAGCGTATCCGTCTGCATAATTTGTCGCATACCAACGCGAATATCGGCACTAGAGCCTTCGAGGTAAATCTTTTGTGAATTAGGATGTTGCAGTGGCGCTAGCGTATCGATAAAGGCTTGGGCCTGCGCACGGGTTTCGCGGCGACTCGGCGCCTGAGGCACGATTGATTGACTAGACTCAGTCGATTTATTAGGGATTGTCGATTCTGGCGCTGTGATTTCTATCGCACTGGCAGCTACAGCTGGGTTTGGGTTTGAACTGGACATAAGCAATCTCACGTTAAAAAATAGAGTTGCTTGTCTGGAGAATTGAGTTGTTGATAGCTGGGCATGGCAATCAATTTTTGTGACCAACACTGGCTTCAAAAATTGAGTTACCCTGCTCAATAACAATTAAATCTAAACATTAAGGCTTAAAACACTGCTGAGTTAACAGGTGTTCAAGCCGTCTATTTTGGCGATTTAATGTGTGTTATTACGCTTGTTTCCTTCGCAGGTTTTAACCTGATCAGGTTCAACGGATCCCGAATAAACGGTCTCAGCCAAGAGGCACTCCGACAAGATGAGTGCGCAGTATAGACAGAAGCGGCAGCAACAAACAAGGAAAAAAGCAATTAAAAATCTTAACCACCAATCCAAAATAAAGATTCATAATTAATTGTTTTTAATTGATTAAATAAAATTAAACTAAAAAAGCTATAATTAGCATGAAAATAAATCATAAAAAAAAGTCACTATTTATGGGGTTTGAGCATCATTTTGTTTAATCGAGATTGAATGGCATCATCAATAGCTTGATTGATTTTTTTGCCACTGCAGTTAATGGGAAAACCTAAATTTTCGGCGTTAGGATTAACTTGAGTGCCGACTTGTACCACGCGATAACAAGTATCCCCTTTACGCACAATACGATTTGGGTCTAAGGGTAAATCTAGACTCGTTGTGCCACCGAAATCATCGGCATTAGGGACAAATAGCACCTCCATCTCTGGGCTCATTTCACTCATATTCGATTTCCGGGTGAACTTATCGGCCTGTTCAATGACGAGATCATCGAGCGCTTGCTCGCGCTGACGTTCAAAATATTGCTGGGTGAATAAACTCATGCTTGAGCTTGTCGCTATTGTGCTCTCACCTTCTGCTGCGGGTGAACTCTTAGCGCCAAGCTGCGGCTTTATTTCTGTGGTATCAAGCGTATTCGTTGGTTTTGTTGCCATCGTTTCAGTGGGTTGTTCATCACTTGGGGCAATTGATTGAGTTTTCTTTGATTGAGATTGGATCGATTGAGTGATGTTCGGTTTAACCGTATCTGGGTTCACTTTTTCTGACTCTACTTTTTCAGAGACGGCCTTTTCGGGTGCTATTGTTTCAGGCATGACCTTTTCAAGTATTGGCAGAGGCTTCACTTGAGTTTGAGGTGTGGGAACAATTGTAGGCGTAACAGAACTTGTCGCTTCAGTCTTATCCTCGGCCTTGATCTCAGTTTTGAACTCCGAGGTTTCGGCTTTCTCTACCGCGGGAGCATAAATAAAGTAAGCCTTGATCGCTGTCACTTTAGGGCCACGGCTTTCTATTTCCTTCAATCCAAAGGGATTTAACTGCGGGCGCCACAAAATGCAGATAAGTAAAAATAAACACGCATGCACTAAGAGCACAAAAAATAACAAACTGAATCCTTTGAAATACGGCTGACGAGCACGCAAAACGGATCCCGTCCCCAATCCCTGAGCACTAGTTTGTATCGTCCTAGACAGTTCAGGTTTGGATTCAGACTCAGGAACCAATTTATGTTGATGTTGATGTTGATGTTGATGTTGATGTTGATGTTGATGTTCAGCATGGATTTCTTGCAGTACCAAATCTTGGGTTTTATCTTGAGCTATGCCTTTGATGTCATGCTTAGAGGCTGAATGACCTGTATCGCTATTGAACGCTAATGGCTCCGTATCAGTGGTAAAAACAGGCGTTTGAGCAGCATCCAGTTCACCAAGGTGATGATCAAAAGCGATAACTATCTCACCTTCTGGCGATGTGGCCGAAATCAGCAAAGCACTATCAGCATCATCTCCAATCGCTATCGCTGTAGGAGATGCTGTAAATAAAGGCGCGGCCTTGGGTTGATGTTGAAAAGGCAAAATCCATCCTTAGGTTTTGTATAGTATCCATTGATTTCAATGATGCTTAACGTGGAACGATTACACTCTAATTCAATATCAATCCAATATCGGGTTGGTGAATATTGAAAGCGAATTATCTATTGATTGCATTTACTTACGAGTGCTCAACGCAGATTAGAGGAGGCAAACAGAGCAAAGTTCAATGCAAATGCAACCTGCTACAAGCACAGTACTTTACGCCAGTGCTTGATAAGTCACTTGCCAGTTAAGACAAATAAGGCTGGGAATTGGGATCATAATCGCGCTAAATTGAATGTTAAATCTCACGTCTTGAAGCGAGTAGCATCATCAATGCGATGCACTGATGGGAGTGCAAGACGGCGTTAAAAATCTAAAAGATGAAAAATAGAAACCAACCATAAATTTAAGCTTACAAGTGTACGCTTAAATATGGTGATTTACTTTTCTAACTGATAGACTCAGTCATTATCGTTTACGAGTGTGTACCTACCATGTCGAGTCAAAGTGTTACCGAACAGCCAATGACAGTTAAAAAACCATTAAAATCTGGACCATACAGTATCAAAGAAGAGATCGCTAACAGTGTATCCCATGGCCTAGGTGTTATTGCGGGGATTGTGGCATTGGTCCTCATGCTGCTTAAAGGTCAAGATCACCTAACGCCAATTCAACTTACGGGCGTAACCATTTATGGTGCGAGCATCATAGTGCTTTTCCTATGCTCGACGTTATATCACAGTGTTAGCCATTCAGGCTGGAAACATAAACTGAAGATCGCCGATCACTGCGCTATTTACTGTTTAATTGCAGGAACTTACACACCTTTGATGCTGATAAGCTTACAAGGCACGCAGTCGATAGTGATTTTAACGGCCATTTGGTCGCTTGCAATTGGTGGGATCCTATTTAAGACACTGTTTATTCACAAATTCAAAAAGTTAAGTTTAGTCTTGTATCTCGCTATGGGCTGGCTATGTGTCACTGTGATGGGTGATTTAACGGCGGCGATGTCAGAGGTAGGCTTTAATCTATTAATCTTAGGCGGGTTATTTTACACCTTAGGAGTTGTGTTCTACGTCGGTAAACGCATTCCATTCAACCATGCCATTTGGCATTTGTTTGTGCTCGGCGGTGCCATGAGCCACTTTCTGTGTATTTATCTGACTGTTATTTAAATAGCTATTATTTAGCTGATGGTGATTTAACTGGCTCTGATTTAAATGACGGTGATTCAGCTGACGGTGATTTATCTATGGGTCAAAGCTAACAGTCGTTAATTATCTATTCAAGCACTTCCTCGAACGCTCTCTCAAACACCGCAATCAAGTACGGCTATTCAATTCAGTAAACAGCGACGCTAATACCGTCGCTTGTTCTGCTCTGCCACACTGGCGCCAAAGCGCAATAATACATTCTGCGGTACACAAGCCCCCTTCTTGCTGATTACGCCGCAATATAAAGGCGGATTCAGGCATAAGTGGCGGCAAACTGACTCGTTCAGCCGTTTTAAGATAGGGGCTCTGGCGCAGCATCTTACGCGCCTCCTGCCAAGTCGCATCTAAAATCACCACTTGGCTCGGCATTCGTTGTGCTGCTATGACTGTAGATTGTGCAGGCACTAACAAGGCTTGTGCGTTCGAGAGCGCTGGCTCAGCTAAATTCGTCTCTAAGGGGTTAATATCAGTGGGCATAGCAAACTCAGTATCACTTGCAGGAAACAACAGCTTGGCTTGCTGGGATGCCAACATAGCCACTAAATCGTTATCAAGTGCCGTTCTCGACCAGATGATGCTTTTCACCTCTTCAGGGAATGCGGCTAACGCGAGTTGGCCAGTATTCGTTTTGCGGGTTAACTCGCGCTCGTGGGTCAATAAAATAATCTGCATTGCCTTCCTTGCTGCTGCAAAAGAATGAGAAATAACATTAAACATCTAGCGATGTTAGAAACAGGCTCGAAGCAGTATCAGCTTAAAAGAGCACGTTGAAATAACGACGTTTAATCGCTAACCAAACCCTGCTCACTCAGTTATGCGTGAAATAAAATAATATTTTAAATACATGATTTTAAAGTAATAAAAATTAAAAACATTCCAAAACTATCTGTTTTAGCAGAAAAGTTTCACGCTCTATTGATTGGCCTTTATGGGGATGATTGCGCTGAATATCTTCATTATGGGCGATAGCTTGATGAATATTGAGCCATTGAGGTCGCATGCCATTTTTTATCTCATGGGCTTCTAATCGAGTCTCACCTAAACCACGCTCGCCCAGTGCGGTGTCGATACGGCACACGTAACAGAATGACTCCATGTGCACTACGTTCGCCCCTTCACGGTACCAAGGCCGAAACTCTTCGTAACGACCAAAGGGGGCTAACACTTGAATGTCTAGAGCGCCGGTTTCTTCCTGTAGCTCGCGGATCAGCCCATCTTCGAGGCTCTCGCCATCATCAATTCCGCCGCCGGGTAAGCTGTAGTCGCGGTATTTTTGGGTATAAAGCAGCAAAATGTCTTCACCCGATAACACAATCGCGCGGGCAGCTCTGCGATAAAAAACGCGTGCCGTCTGTAGGTTAACCGCTGGATCTTGGGTGGTTCTCAATAAACGCATAGTCGTAGCCATTTGCCGAAAAGGAGTCGAAGCATAAACGAAAATGCGCCAAATGCAGATCAAAAACTGTAGCAGAGGCAATAATCACACTCAGTCCAGTCCGAGTGATTAATAGATTTTAACGATTACAAGATTGATTGTTAACGGTTTATGCTAAAATCGTTTTGCCCATAATATTAACAACGAGATCACGATGCATCAGCTCTTTCGTCTGATCCTCATCTTTGGTGCTCATAGTCATTCTTAACGTAATGCCCAAGCGGCAAAATGCTCAAGCGCATTCAAGCTCACTATGCTCACTCAAGAGCTGGGCCAATTGCTGCTGATAGGCGTGAATAATTTCAGGAGTTTGCTTGTGCGCCGGCATGCGTTGGTAATGGCCAATCACCTGCGACAGGTAGCGGTGTGCTCGCGGCAAACTTACTTCATCTAACGTCTGCCACATTAACGACCCCGTAGCAGTGATAGGCAGACCATTTGGAGCCACGATTGTACTGACATGGAGGATTTCGTAGAAACGTTGATTCTCTTCCAATAAGAGTTCCGACTTAAGCCCTAGCCCTAAGGCCGAAAGTGATTGCCTGACATAGTAATTATGATGCACGGGACACAAAATAAACTCGAGGTGCCGCTGTGGGTGTTGAGCTAGAATTGCCCGCACTAATTCCACCAGCAATTCACCACCCACGCCAGTGATGATAATCAACTGTTTATCTTTGTCACTGGTTTGCTCGAGCGGTAAAGCCGCGACATCGAGGCAATGCACTTGCCACTGAGTATGACAACTTAAATTAGGGTCTATGTCTAGGTTTAAGTGTGGGTCTATGTCTAGGTTTAAGTTTGGGTCTATGTCTGGGTTTAAGTTTGGATCTAAGTGTGGATTAAGGCCTGATATGTCAGCGGGAAAAAAACGCTGTAAACGCAGTTCAAGCGCCTGCATTAGCGAAGGGACACAATCAACAAAATGTACGTGGCGGGCAGCGCTCCTTTCTAGCAACAGCATACCAAGCAAACCATGATCGCAGCAGCAATCCCAAATATGATCGTAATGACCAGTGATCATGCTGTTTATCTGTTGTAAACGTTGGCTAATTTTCACGGTTTGACCTTACTACTGCGGCTCCAAATGCTGTAAATCCCACTGTAAATCCCACTGTAAATCCCACGCTAAATTGCATTTTTAAGCAAAAAGAAAGCGCGCAGTTTACCCGAGTCAAAAGCAAACCACATCTTTTGTTCGTGCCCTCGCAGTGCTTCCCGTCACGTCTGTTACGCCACGCCTTAATGTGGTGAATACGTATGCAGGCCGTTGCGGTTAAAAAGCCATCGCCACTAGTATGCTGTGAGTCACATTCATTATAAAAATAAGGATCAAGGAATGTTCATCAAAACCAACCCTATTCAGTTCACTCGCAGCGACTTCACTGCCCGTCACGTAACAGACTGCCACTTAACAAACAGCCACACTCGCCAGAGCTCATCGCGACAAAAACTATCGCAAGCGCTATTAAGCCCTACAGCCATCGCCCTTGCAGTCACGAGTCTTTTTAGTGCCAACGTATTTGCTAAAACCGTTACCGTCAGCTCACCCAACCAACAAATTCAAATCAGCTTGAGTGACGATACTGGTCGCCCCGAATATAAAATCGATTTTCGCGGTAAAACAGTCATAGAACCGAGCCGCTTAGGCTTAGTTTTTCAATCCATTGGCGAACTCGGTCAAGGATTACAGATAAAAAGCAGCGATAAAAAAAGTGCTGATGAAAAGTGGCAACAACCTTGGGGCGAACAGGAATGGATCCGCGATCAGCACAATCAACTGACGGCAGTATTAAGTAATGGCAAGGTGCAACTCGAAATCGAATTTAAAGCCTTTGACGATGGGATTGGCTTTCGCTATCACTTAGCCCCACAAGCTGCCCTGCCCGCCAATTCGCCGCTATTAATCACTGACGAGTTAACCGAGTTCAATGTCGGCAAAAGCGATAAAGCTACAGCATGGTGGATCCCTGCCCGCGGCTGGAATCGCTACGAATATTTATATCGCACCACTGCGCTTAAAGACGTCGATAGAGCCCATACCCCCTTCACCTTTAAACTCGCAGACGGTACGCACTTAAGTATCCACGAAGCCGCCTTGGTGGACTTTGCCGCCATGACCTTAGATCAACAGCGCGATGGCAAACTTAAGGCGGATCTCACGCCTTGGTCCGACGGTATTCGCGTCAAAAACCAAGTGGGTTTTTATACGCCGTGGCGCACTATTCAAATTGCCGACAAAGCAACTGGGCTGCTCAATTCGCACCTCATCCTAAACCTCAATGAACCCAATAAACTCGGCGATGTTACTTGGGTAAAACCAGGGAAATACGTCGGTATTTGGTGGGGAATGCACTTAAACGAAAATACCTGGGGCTCGGGCCCAACCCATGGCGCAACCACCAGTGAAACAAAGCGTTATATGGATTTCGCCGCTAAATATCAGTTTGATGGCGTACTGGTAGAAGGTTGGAATGAAGGTTGGGATGGCGACTGGTTCCACAACGGCGACCAATTTAGCTTTACCAAGGCCTATGCCGATTTCGATCTGCCCGCCATCACAGCCTACGGGGCAAAACAAAATGTACGTTTAATCGGCCACCATGAAACAGCGGGTTCAGTCACGCATTATCGCGAGCAAATGGCAGATGCCTTCGCCCTGTATGAGCAGCACGGTGTTACTCAAGTCAAGACAGGCTATGTCGCCGATGGTGGCCAAATCAAGCGCATCGATAACAAAGGCATTACCCGTCACGAGTGGCACGACGGCCAGTTTATGGTCGGTGAGTATTTGCACAATGTCACTGAAGCAGCGAAACACCATATCAGTATCAATACCCACGAGCCGATCAAAGACACAGGCCTGCGCCGAACCTATCCGAACTGGATCTCCCGCGAAGGTGCCCGCGGCCAAGAGTACAATGCTTGGGGTAGCCCACCAAACAGCCCTGAACATACGGCCATGTTACCCTTTACCCGCATGCTTGCGGGTCCAATGGACTTTACCCCAGGGATTTTTGACTTAGCGCCCAAGGGGTTGGATGCAGAAAATCGTGTGCAAACCACATTGACCAAACAGCTCGCCTTGTACGTTGTGCTCTATAGCCCAATCCAAATGGCAGCAGATCTGCCGCGCAATTATGAAAAGCACTTAGATGCCTTCCAATTTATCCGCGATGTGCCCACAGATTGGTATCAAAGTGTCGCGCTGGCCGGTGAAGTCGGTGACTATGTGGTCTTTGCCCGCCAAGCGAAGGATCAAGGTGATTGGTACTTAGGCGCACTCACGGATGAAACCGCACGCAAGGTCACGGTCAAACTGGATTTCCTCTCCCCGAATAAACGTTATCAAGCACAAATTTACCGCGATGGATCAAAGGCCGATTGGAAAACCAATCCCTATGATTATGTGATTGAAACCAAAGAGGTGAGTGCTAAAGATAGCCTAAACCTCACACTCGCCAGCAGTGGCGGCACGGCAATCAGGTTCAAAGTGCTTTAGATTTAGTGTTTAAAAGTCAGTGCGTTAACAACGTGTTTAAGCGAGTGTGAAAATACAGAGTAAGAAAACAGAAAGTCACCAAGGATATACCTTGTCCTTGGTGACTTTTTATTGCCAGATAGGCCCTATTTATCCCAATACAAAACGTAAAAGTTAATCCTCCTCGAAGCATCTTAGCTGATGTTGGCGTAAATTCAGTTCGTGCCTAGGCCGACAAATCAGCATGAACCGAATACACAGGCTTTAAATACCCTCGCAAACTAGCCAACACCACAGACTGTTCAATCCAGCCCAAGGCAAATGCGTACAACCAACACAGGTGCAAAAATGCCACAGTTAGATTAATCTGACCTTCCTTTCTTCCTTATGGTGCTCAGCTTGCGATATCGGGCAAATTTATTAGAAATGCGCAGCTTTAAACGTTTCGAAACTGAACTCGCGCACTTAGGCTTTAGCCATTTTAAACCCTTAGCGCCACTTCGCCCTTGGGTGCAGCGCTACTTTCATTTGCGCGTTGCGACTGATTTACCGCAGAACATTGAACAGACATTTTATCCAGACGGCGGCACTAGCCTGCATTTCTATTTCCCAACTCAAACACTCAGTGGCGATGAACCTCAAGTGTTATTTCATTGTGGTCAGAGCCGACATTCCCACGCCTTTTTACCAGGAATCGAGCTGATGACAGTTCGCTTTCACCCCGGCGGCGCGTTTCATTTACTTGGCATTGAACTGCAAGATATTCTGTCTGCCGCATCAATGAAGGCTATTGATGCGACGCAATTGCAGCTAACAGGATTGGATCAACTGCTATCGCAACTGGCGGAAACCAATCAGCCAGCCCAACGCGTCGCCCTACTTGAGCACTGGTTATTGCAACTCACCCAGCAGCAATGTGATGCGGCCTTATCTCGACATAAAAGCGATATGATTAGCTTAGTGCAGGCGAGTTTACCAAAGCTTACTCAAACCCAAGCCAGTTTAGAGGATTTCTATAGGCAACTGCCCTTAAGCCGCCGTCAATTTGAACGAAGATTTAAACAAGAAACCGGATTGTCACCCGCGCAGTTACTGCAATTAAACAAAGTCAAAATCGCCCGAAACTTACTCAGCCAATCACCTAACCTCAGCCTAGTGCAAGTCGCATTCGATTGCGGATTTTACGATCAAGCCCATCTACATCAACACTTTGTACGGGTGACACAGCAAACTCCAGGACAATACAAAAAGCGTAAAATGTCGCAAATCTCCAATCCTACGTCGCGCTAACCGCTTAGATTGAAGCCTCAGCTTATAGGAGGCTTTTATGTCAGAACGTATACCACGCCAGCAAATTTACCAGCTACAACCCGCACTCGCCAACGCACTGTTAAGCTTAGACAAAGCGGCCGGTGATTCCCACTTTGCACCATTACTGGTGCATTTAGTCAAGCTCAGAGCATCGCAACTCAATGGCTGCGCGTTTTGTCAGCGAATGCACGCCGAGGAAGCCAGAAGCGACGGTGAAGAACAGCTGCGTTTAGATTTACTTGCCGCTTGGCAAGAGGTCGATGGAATCTTTAATGAACGGGAACGTGCAGCGCTACTCTGGACAGAAATCTTAACCCAAGTTGCTACTGCCCCCGTGCATGACAGTCAATATGCGGCGCTTGCAGAGCATTATTCCGAGAAAGAAATTGTCGACCTTACCAGCTTAATCATTGCCATTAATGGCTGGAACCGCGTCGCGATAGCTTTCCATTTACAGCCCATCTAGCGGCAAATAAAAAGGGCACCGAATCGGGTGCCCTGCTTGTTAATATCACTATGTAGTTCTTATCACTATGCCGTTTGTCTAGTTAACTTAATGTCAGCGCCACTATTTTAAGTGGATGATTGTCATCGAACGAAGGGAAATCCTCATGGGGATCGAGCCAAGTGTGCGTAGTGACTGTACGGCCTTGTTTTTCAACGCAGCGCACTAAACTGTCAAACCATGCTTGGCGCTCGACTTTCGCCACATTGTTACAGCAAACGATAGTGCCACCGACTTTGGTCGCCATTAATGCGGGCTTGAACAAACCTTGATAATCATTGACCAAATCAACAATACCAAAAGCACTCTTGGCATAACGCGGCGGATCGAGGAACACCAGATCAAACTGGGTTTGCGCCAATTTGGGATAACTCGGTAATTTTTGATTGCGACGCCCTCCCACACTCAAGCCTGCCAATTGGCGCAATGCCGGAAACGCATCACTCTGCACAAATTCACATACATTCGACACCTGATTTAACGCCGCATTCGCTTTGCCCGTCGCTAAAGCAAAGGAAGAAAAATCAACATTCATCACCTGAGTTGCGCCGCCGATGGCTGCCGCAGTACCAATGCCGCAGGTGTAGGAAAACAAATTCAACACAGTTTTATCTTGGCTGTGTGCCCGCACATATTCGCGACCAATACGCATATCGAGGAATAACAGCGGATCTTGTCCTTCGTGGCGCAGTTTAGTGCTGAACTTGATGCCATTTTCCTGCATTACTCGCTCAGAACTCGCAATCTCTGTCAGTGCGGGTGATAAGGCATTCAATACACGGGAATGGCCTAAAGAACGATCGTTATACACAATCGGCAAATCGGCCTGTTGCAACAAAACGGCGCTAATATCGCTCAACTCTTCGTCGGTTAAGGTCTGATGAAAACTCTGCACTAGCCAAGTATCGCCGTAGCGATCGACATTCAAGCCACTCACGCCTTCAACTGTCCCATGGAACACCCGAAAACAATCGGTTTTATCCTGTTCAGCTTGTTGTAAAAAATCATGGCGTTTCGCCAGAGCCGTCGATAACAGCGTTTGAATAGACATAAAAAGCGGGACTCGCGCAGCGGAAACCTGCGTAAGGTTTCAAGAGAGAAAACGGCATAATACCAAACTAGGTCGCAGAATATCGGATAAATTCACCAAAAGAGCGCTAAATAGCAAGCTTTGACACAATCCTACAATCCCACCTTCCAACCTAATCATATAGTTTGAGGACAGAATAGAATTAGATTACATACCTAGTCTTAGTTAACTCGAACAAGAAAAGAACGTTGAAAGCTTTAACGTAAAAATGAACTATTTGTAGTCATTTAGGGGCCAAACAATTCCTCGTCCAAAAGATTGCATATCGGTATCGAAACAGGGGCTGTCTAGCTTGTATGGAATAGCACCTAAATAACCATTAGAGAACCTCCGGACAATATAACCGCTTAGATTTTTTGTGTAATAGGTAGGAATACACTGGGGCCATACACCACATAACAGAATTAAGTTAATCGACAAGTAGTGTCTATCATAAGTCGCACTTTCATATGAAATGACAAGAGAAAGAGCATTGCCGTACTCAACCTGAATGTTTACTAACTGACCATTCATTTTCAAGCGGAAGTTTCCAAGTAAAAATATCAAGCAAAACACAAAATCACGAAAACGTAACTCATTTCTAGATTCGATTACATGCCTGATCCCAACCAGCTTAAAGATATCGCATAAACTAGCCTTTACTTCATCAAGAGAACCAATACCACGATTTCTTTTTTGAGGCAGCTCTATACCTTCAAAAGTTTCTTGCGTATTAGCATCAAAAAAATCAATGGCCTCTTGAAACCCGTTAATCACCAAACCACGGTCTTTCTCATCCGGATGTGCTAGGAAATCACCAAGTTCACGGAAAATACTTCCTTTTTGAGTGTAGTCTCTGGATAACATTAGAAACATTGCGACATAATCCTGATCAAAAGACCTATTTATAAATTTTCCATAAAAGAGTTCAATATGATGATGTGTGTAATTATTCATTTTTTGCCACTAATCCATAAGATCATTTTCAGGACATATCAGTACTCTATATGAGCTCGATAAACTAGGTCAAACATGAGTGACCATTATAAAACTGGTTGCTTACCGCAAACTCATGCCCCCCGTTTGCGATTCAATTCACTGAGTCCACTATGGATAAGACTGATGCAGGCAGAGGGATCTTCTAACGGCAGCAGATGCCCACATCGCTGATCTTCTAAAAACACTGTGTCTGGCGTGAGCTGTTGCCAATGCTGCCAAGTTGCTTCAGAAAAGAAGACTGACGGTTTCCCCCTGATAGCGACGCAGGGAAGCTTTATCTGCTGCAATATCGATAATACATTCGGCGGTTGGGTGTAATTATGCTCCTCCCAATATTTGGGAAACTTCAGGGTGAATCGACCATCCTTGTTTTGATAAACCCCGAACTGAGCTAAGGCGGTAAACACCTCATCATCAAAGCGTTTGTATAACTTACTCATTTTGCAATATTCAAGGAAATGCTCACGACTTTCCCACACATCGCGCTTCTTTAAGGTGTTTTTTGCAGGCGCGGTCAAATTCATTAACGATTTAGGCATGAACTTCGCAAACCAAGCGATAGGGCGCGACACCATTGCGGGTTCGATAAGTATCAGCGCTTTAAACAAATCAGGTCTTTTATTGGCGGCAAGAATGGTACAGGTTGCTCCCATGGAATGGCCAATTCCCACAATCGGCGCACTGCAATGCCGCTCAATATGCAAGATCAAGTCATCGGCATAAAGTTGCCAATCTTGGCGCTTAGGCGGCAAACCTACATCAGGCCATGTCGGCCTTAACTCGAGTGCATTAAGGCTGAACGCTTGCTGCAACTTGGCCAATAAGGGCGCATAAACACCCAATGGAAAACCATTAGCATGGTAGAAATGCGCACTTTCGCCAGAATCAGAAAAGGTTTTAAAAACCTGAGCCTGTTGTAATTCATTCCAAATTTGATTCATTCAAATCCTACTTATCGAGTCCCACTTATTTAATCGCCTTAATCTAGCTCGCCAGACTCGTTACGCTCAAGGTTCGAAATCAAACCTGCCGATTTTAGCCGTTACGGCAATCTTAAAAGGAGACCTATTATCAAGATCTATGACGACAAAAATGATGCATTTCACCCGCATTAACCACGATGTATTGTCACTTTACTTTTAAAGGTATCGACTTATTTGTTAATCACGCCTCTGAGCGGCTACACCAGTTGATGAAAACGGAGAGCATGACTTTTTTTATCGGCGATACAGCAGTTCGATAAGATGTTAGGTATTAAATCACTTCAATCAACTGCTCTAATCCAGGCGCCGTTTTAGTTGGCACAAACTCTATCACCTCAAACTCAGCGACATCAGCAATGCAGAAAGGATCTTGCTGCAAAATAACCTCTAGCGCCGCGCGACTCTCAGACTTGGCGAGGATGACGCCACCGGTACGTGGCACTTTGCGACCCGAGGCGACAAAAGTCCCTGCGGCATAAAACCGATCAAGATATTCGATATGCGCGGCTAAATGTAACTCCACTTCGGCAATCGGCTTTTTATAAGTAAGTGAGACAACAAACATAGGGATCCTTTCTAATAAGAACATAATCTCTGATGCTATCACTTTTGGATGACTTCATCATGAACATAAAAGTTAATTTACCATTAAACTAGCACCATCAAAACTTTAATCGAAAACACCAAAACCAACCAAACTCCACCACTCATTTATCAACACTTACACAACATTAGTAACAACCAAAATATAGCACTTTAGTACTGTTGTACCATCGATTCTCTTACTCTAATATTTTATCTTATTTTTAGAATTGTGAATTGATTTCGCATAGTTTTCTTTCAAGCATAAGACATTAAAAATGAATAAGTTTTCGTCAAAGAAGAGCATTGGTCAACGCGGAAAATTTATATTCAGAGTCATTGCCAGCACTATTATTATTTTTATATCTACACAGGTAATTGCAGACATGTTTGATTTTCTAAAGAAATACGATGTACACCTGTCCCCTGAAGTACATGGTGCCATAACCTTAAACGGTTTACCTGTTGAGGGGATTACTGTCGAACGAAACCTCAATTACGACAAAGTGTATATTGATAAAACAGTAACAGACAAACAAGGCAAGTTTCATTTTCCAGAGATCAATATTCGCTCTCGTCGTCCTGGGAAAATGTTAGATGAAACAAGAAATAGGCAAGCTATTTTTGCTTACTATAACAATGCTGATTATCTGCTTTGGTTAACAACGACAGACAGCGTCAAACCTATTAAAAAATTTAGTGAAATACTTAACAATCTTGTTTGTGAGTTAACTTCTCCTGAAATGAGTTATTACCTTAAGAATGATGAGCATCCAGACTTTCCGTATCCAGTTAAATCTATCTGTCACTTTGTAAATGATCACCCCATTTAGTTATCCCCATTGGAAAACGTTATTAAAAGGAATTTACTATGCCAACACTGCCACCAAAAATAGCAGTACAATTAGCCTCTTTAGCCTACGACATTAAAGACCCCATTAATGGTCGATATACTTTAAACTCCCCAGATGTTGAAAGAAACTTTTCTTTTGATCTTTCAAACGGACCCATTAAAGGAGTTTCTGGAAGCATATTCTCTCGATTATTAAATCGAAAAACAGGTTTCGCAATTGTTGGCACAGGTAAAGAACAGTTCAAAGATGACCATGTCATTTCTATAAGAGGCACTGACGGATTAGAAGATGCAATAACTGATGGACACTTTGGTCTAACCGTCGCAGATAATAATGCTTTGATCCATGCAGGTTTCAACAAAACATTTCAGAGCATTAAACCTGCACTTGAAAGTACATTAACCCCCCTGCTGTCAAAATCATCATCTGGAATTGTTCATTGTGTTGGCCACAGTCTTGGTGGGGCACTTGCACATTTAACAGCTGATTGGGTTAAACATCGTTATAAAAATAAAGTATTTCTTTATTCCTTTGGTGCCCCTAGAGTTGGATTAGATAGTTTCTCCATTAAAAGCACCAATTCGATAGATAAGATTTTCCGTTGCACTCATGCATCAGATCCAGTTCCTATGGTTCCACTCTGGCCTTATGTCCATGCACCTTATCAAGGTTCAGAAATATTACTCGCCTCTGGTGATGGTATTCGCCCTGAAGCACATAAAATGTCAACCTCTGCTAATCCTGGGTATCTTAATACTGCAAACAGCAGTAGCTGGAGGAATCTACAACAAAAATCTTCACTCAATTTAGCGACGGTAAGATTAGATTATCAAAATCGCTATCAAGCATCATTTTCTGGCTATTGGGCCGATAGAATTAGTGCTGGCTTAATTACCCTTCTCAAAGATGCTGGATATTATGCGGCTGTCATGGGACAAGCTACTATTGGTACAGGCCTTACGTTTTATGATTTGCTAGCAAGAGCGCTTGAAGGTATTGCTAAAGCCTCAGTTAAGTTTGGAGAACAAACTAAAGGTTTACTAGGACACATGCTTGTATTTGCAGGGCAAGTAGTGACTGAAATAACAGAATTATCATATAAATTTATAAAATGGGTTTTAGATAAAACAATTGGTGCACTTTATAAAAGTGCACGACAAGCTATGGATAATTTATAATAGAAAATCATATTTTTAATCAGGTGCATGGCTAGAGTCACTAATCTAGTCATGTACCTTATTTTGAGAATAAATCTCATCATAAACCACCTATCTACCATAGAAAATAAAACTCTGGTTAATATGCTCGCTCTCATTAGTATTCAAATCGATTCTATGACATATCTTAAAAAAAGGAAAAAAAATGCCAACAACACTGACAGTATACCGTGGAGAGAAAAGTGCATGGTGGCCTGAACCGAGTATTCGCTTAATAAGTGGAATGACCTTATATCAGCCTTGGCCAGTAAATACACCATTATCATTATGGAATAAACTAAAACAAGAAGTATCACGTCAAGTCGGATTTACAGTAGATAAGAAAGTAGCCGCCTATGCACAATTTCTAAGATCATCAGGTCAACCCTATGCATTATCGACCGCATGGACTGAAACAGGCTCGTTTACTTCAGATTTCAACTACGTAATCGAAATTCCAAATGTACACATTTTTTACTGGGGAGGAACCAAAGATAATCTAGAACTAGGGGAACAAGTCAATATTTCTAGTCCAAGCCAAGTAACTAAAGACTTTATCGTGCTGAACGCTTCAACATTAGCAGCATCAACAATTTTAGGTTTCGGTCATAATACTGGCACTAAAGAAATAACCTTCTTTCATGATATGCCTATCAAATTCATCAGTTCATGTAACAACAAAACACCCGCTGAGCTTGAGATAAAAAAAGTACAAGACCTTAGTTTTGAAGAAAAAATAAAATACTCGAAATTTATCAGAAGGTAAGGAAGGTATACGACTACCTCAAGAATAACCAAGTCGAATCATTTGTAAAAAACATGACATGTGAAATACCCATGTCATGTTTTTTCTTATTATGATAGATATATCAACATCAGAACTGAACACCGTAAAACATCTCAATTGATATCCTAATAACCTGTATCGTGTACACGAGAAGCTATAAACTTTATCAAATTATTAACTCTTGCCAGTGCTAGATAGATAAGTGATTAAGGGCATTAATATTTTTTAAGGCATTCACCAAAAACGTTACAGAAAATTAGTCTAGCCCCAATGCCGAATCTCAGCGATAAGCTTCATTTAGACTCGGTTCAGTGTAATGACGCTTTTGAATTAATTGTTCTAAGGTATTGTATTCACGATCAACAAGCCTGTTTCACTGTCATGCAACATAACTATTTGTCTCGATGTAAAGCGTTTGAGAGGGCAACAATATCTGCCATCACTTGTTTCTCACCCAATTCGGCCAAGAAAGCGAGATGTTCTAAAGCTTTTACTTTTTGTAAATTTTCCAGTTTTGGGGCTCCACCGAGAGCCAAAGCAGGTACAAAAGCATACATTTCATCGGCTTCTAACGGCCCTAATTTGATCATAGCTCTCTTAAATAGAGGATTACCTTCAGTATCTAGAATTTCCATACTCTTTTTTGAGTTAGTAGCGAAAAATAATTCAACGGTGCGTTCCGCCCCTCTTCTCTTCAAATCTTCAGTTTTATCCGTGGGAAATATCATTCCATAGCAAGGATTGATATCTAGGCTTGGTCCAGAAGCTTCGCCCCAGATCAATAAACGCCCGAAAGCTGTTCGACCGATAACATAATAGTTATCCTTGTCGACGAAGGGGGTGCCAGCCAACCACAAGTCCAAGATTTCACTGTAATTTGCCGGATTCACCGTCCAAAAAATACCCTCGCCCCAGCCACAGAAACCATATTCCTGCCAATATTCCAACAGCCTAGCCGGTAGCTTATCTTCAAAAGACCGTAAAATAGCCTCGGATGGTAGTTCCGATTTTATCGCCGGGCCAAACCCTCCAAAATTATAAAATTCATCAAAATAGTCATTCATTTTATTTACACCTGTGTAGATCGACATTCATTAATGTATCGGGTCCCAGTTCATCTAATACTTTTTTAGCTTCAATATCCATCAAGTCGACTCGACCTAGTGTATCTCCCCCCTTAGTCTTCCATTGAGAGCCAATTGATTGGTTGACACTGGCATCACCTAAGTCAAACACTATATCTTTACCACCAGCAATCATGTCGGGATTATGCAGTGCATTTAAGGTCTTCATATCATTCAAAGCTAATTCTGCTGCCTTATCTAACGCTTCTTGTCCAAATATTCCTTTATCACGAAGTTGTTCACGATACGTATTGATTAACTTCTCTTTGAAATCTTCTCTTGCTTGTTTTTGCGCAGCACCCGTGCCTTTACGACCTATAGCGTTATAGGATTCTCTATTATCCAGATACTCCTTAACCGACATCTTGTTGATGCCATCTTGCTGACCTTTGAGCTGTCTATCGTACTCGATATCCGAGCCTTTGCTATTCTTCTTGAAACAGGCGACCTTATGCTTTTTCATCAGGCTGGCTTTTGCCACGGTCAGCGCTTTATTGCTGGGTACCTCGACATTATCCAACTTCTTAACCACGGGCTCCAGTACCTTATCCGCTACTTTTCCAGGGATCAACGCAACGGCCATAGTAGCAGCGCCGGCCAAGGTGGGGCCAGTTTCCAACATAGTTGAGAGTTGCTCGATAGAATCTGCGATCCCTTCTAAGGCCCACTCTATCGGTAATAATGTTACGGATTGTAATCCCGGTTCTTCTGGTGGAGGACCATAAGCCACTTCTCCTAAACCTTCCTTGCAACTCAGTCCCAACGGATCTATCCAGTTGATATGATTGGGCGCATATCGGTAATGGTTTATGCCCCCTAGCAACCCTATTGGGTCTTGACTGATAAAACGGCCTGTTTCGGGGTCGTAGTAGCGGAAGTGGTTGTAGTGTAAGCCGCTTTCGCTGTCAAAGTACTGCCCTTGAAAACGCAATGGGTTATTTATGTCGTTAATAGTAACAGTGGCCTTACCAAACACACTGTAGTGGGCTTGCCAAACGAGTTGATTAGTAGCGTTAATCAGTCCTATGGGGGTACCCAGTTGGTCTAATTGATAATGATATACTTGTCCGTCTTTCACCATCGCCAGCGGTTTATGGCTATTAGGTTCGTAGAGGTACCAAGTAAAGTGATCAAGATAGTGTTCACCGATCAGAACATCACCGTCCCATAAATAGTCAATCCGTCCTTGGGCGGTGATTTTGGCACTACGACGCCCTAGCGCATCGTATTCGTATTGAAAACATGCGCTACTACTCTCTAGCCAACTCAGTTGATTTAAACCATTAAATTCGCGTTTCTGAGCCATGCGGTTGGCCGATACAGGGGTTGACGCCGCATTAACTGAAGCCTTGGCCGCGCTCACGCTAACTTGATTACCGCTGTCGTCATAACGGAACTGTCGCCCATCGTATTGCAGCAGTCTGTCGCCTTGAACAGCAATACTCTCCCCCTGCGGATTTCCGAAGCTATCCCATTGATGCTGTTCATTCTGGCGGGGATCTTGTAAGTGCAGTTTACTCACTAACTGATCTAACGAGTCATACTGATATTGCCACTGACCGCAGAATGTATCGCTCACACTAATACACTGATGTTGCAAGCTATAATGATAACTACGCTCATGTAAGCGGCTATTCGAGTCCTCTTGAGCAGATGTTAACCCTTGCCACTGTTGAGCGCAGAGGCGACCAAATACATCGTATTGTTGGCTGAGTAATATACCGCTGTGATATTCGCGTTCAGTTTCACGGCTTGCGCTATCGAACTGACGCTGCAATAACGGTTGTTGATTAAACCCTACATAGGCAGCGTGGCCTTGCTCGTTGTAACGTAAGGTGATTTGGCTACCATCAGGCAACAATGTCGCGATTTTACGCCCCAAATTGTCATATTCGTGTTCAATATGCCAATTGTCTTGCCAGTGTGATTTTAACGCTTTGTTATTACCAAAATGACTACTCGCATAGCCAAAACGCAATTTACGTTGAGCATTATTTGCCCGTAATAACCGGCCTAACTTGTCGTAGTGAAAATGTTGCTCACTGACATTTCGTCCGGTAGAAGTCTCTTTGTGCGCTTTTTGCTGGATAATACGACCTAAGGTATCGCGCTCTAGAATGACGTGACCTTGCTTACCCTCTTGAATTTTATGGATCCGACCATTAACGTCATACTCAATTTGCTGTGATCGACCATCAAAACCTTGTATTTGTATCGGCCTTTCTTGGCCATCGTAATCAATTTGATAGCAGGCATCGTCACTGCGTTGAATCGCGGTAAGGTTACGTTCACTATCGTACTGGTAGGCAAAGTGACTACCATCAGCTTGCCAATAATGGCTAGCTTGGCTTAGTCCGGCATAACCGAGACGTTGCTCGTGTCCTAGAGAATTACGCTGGCAAATCAATCGTCCCGCATCATCATATTGATAATGAAGCTCAATTACGTCGTGCTCTGGTATCTGACTATTTGCCATAAATGGGTATTGGCGTTGACAAATCACTTGGCCAGCACTATTACGTTGCCATTCAGTGACAAGACCGGCAGCATCGACAATGCCATTCATTAACCCCAATTCATCGTAACTATAGCGAGTTAGCCCTTGTGGCGATTGCTGAGCGAGTAGTTGCCCTTCCTTGTCCCACGCCAATTTAGTTTGCTGACCACAGGCATCCGTAATGCTCACTAGCTGTGATAAGTGATTGTATTCATAACGTACTGATGCGCCATTAGGGCCGGTCTCTGCTCGGAGCAATCCCGCCGATGAAAACTCACGGCGCCACTCCTGACCTTCTGCATCAATCACACCGCTACGCTGCCCTAGAGCATTATATTGAAACTGGGTAATGCCCTCGTCGGCGGCAATCACTCGGCTTAACTGGCCGCGTCGGTTATATTCAAATGTGGTCACAGCCCCAGAGGGTTGAATTTCAGCGGTTTTCTTACCCTGTGCATTCCATTGGTATTGCCAAGTTGCGCCATCTGGAGCGATCTTTTTGATTAATCGATTTTGTGCATCATGGTAATAATGCCAAACTTGACCTCGGCTATCTGTGCTTACGGCCAGCCGCTCTGCTTCATGGTACTCAAAGTGATAATCGTAACAACCATCATCGCCCCAGTTACGGCGACAACGGGCTAACGGTCCTGTACCATACCAAGTGAAATAATGCTTAAAGCCGCTCGCGCGTTCACGCTCAACGAGCAAGTGCCCATCATACTGATATTGCTCAGTTTGCTGCGTTCTATTTGTTGCAGTTCTGAGATCGTTTGTCTCATCATATTCATAAATAGCCAGTAAGATCCCTAAGCGTTGTAAGCCTTGATCTGTGTGCCTAACGGCTTCGATACGGCTAATATTCCCATTGGCGTGGTAGGTTAATTCAATACCCCGCTTAGCAGTATAGTCGATACGGCTGAGCCTCTGGTATCTGTCATAGAAAAGTTGCAGAGTATGCCCCAGCTGATTAATCACTTGATGTAATACCCAGCATTGCGGCTTTTCATTGCACGGAACAAATACCCAATGAGTATCATCAGACTTGACTAGCACTAAGCTGCCATTTGATTCGTGTCGTAGAGCGAGTCCTTCAGCAAGCTGATAGGTAATTTTCCCACGAGGAACAAAGGCAAATGGTAAGCGTCGACCTTCTTCGTCGACAAACCAAAATTGAGAATTGGCCTCGTCATCAATAATAAGATCAATATGCTGATGAAAATTACTCCGCCAACCAAAACCTAAGCCTTCATTCTGTGTACTTTGGCTTGAACGATAGGTGCGAGTCCAGATTAATGGCATAGCACCTTCTAAGCTAAAATCAGTTAACGCAAGAATTTCCTCACCACTACACATAGCCACTGGATCGCCGCAGGTGACTTTATCTTTATTGGGGGGTTCCGTTTGACCTGCTGCATTTTGGCCCTGTTGATCATTTTGGCCATGCTCGGACGGACTTTGCGTCGGCTCCGCTCGCCCTCCAGGATTGGACGCTTTCGCTGTAGAAGCAGAACTAGACGAAGCCGGTGCCGAGGGAACCTCTACTGGCTTCGCCGGTAAAATTGCGGCAAATAGCTGTTGTTCAACTAACGCTTTTGCAAGCGTTTGTCTTAGCGCCCCTGCACGAGCTTGGCTCCACGTTGTCGTAAAAGATGCTGACTGATTAAACCACGCATATACAGACACAATCGTATCGCCAGGTAAGTCCGATACAGAAAACATCGATTGCAAAAAGGCAATAGCACTCTGC
Source organism: Shewanella sp. SM29 (assembly GCF_025654245.1). NCBI lineage: Bacteria > Pseudomonadati > Pseudomonadota > Gammaproteobacteria > Alteromonadales > Shewanellaceae > Shewanella > Shewanella sp. SM29. The sequence continues at coordinate 30,723 of NZ_JAKKRN010000020.1, read as the reverse complement.
TCATCACTAAAGGCCAGAGAGGTTCGCGTCGGCTTTGTCGTGCTGAATAGAATTAAGTCGCCTGAGCGCGCTTTTAAAGATAACGACTTGGCTTGCATGCTAGTTTAACTTCCTTGCTGTGATAACGAACCATTCCAGGTCCGCCAACTAAATAATCCTGCTGCTCGAAATGCCTTGGCAGAAATCTCACACTGTAAGATATTCCCCGATAACAAGCCGTTTTTAAATCCTTCAAATATATGTACAAAGCGATACAAACCACCTGCAGCACCGATTTCCCCTGTATGATAGGCGGGGAATAACAGCTGCGTATGTTGACCTATTTTGGCCGACAGTAACGGATATGCACCTAACCACTGCTGTGTGAGCGTTTCATCACCATTATCAGGAAAGTAAATCGCCTGAAGTGAATCACTAGACTCCGCACTGACCTGAGTAAATAAAGACGTTAACGCCTGTTTCTGTGTACCTTCTACATCAGCATCCATAGCCGAAAAATTAACGACTACACCCACCTCTGACTTACCTAAACATAATCCCACGATCCCTTCGGATGGGCATAAACCCATGTGTTGTGCAGTGAGTAAGCGCTGCTGCTGCGCTAGCTGCAACAAAAGCTGTTTTTCTGCCAAACTATCCATGGCAATAATCCAAACCTGCTCTACTGCATCTACCGATAACAAACGGGATGCTTCAGCTAATGCCGTTAGATTGCCACTACTCCCATAAGGGAAAATACGGCTTAAGCTATGCGTCAATAAATGAGGATACACCACAGCTATCTGAGCAAATAACGCGTGTAACAAATGATCTTGACCATTAAAAAACTCTGGTAAAACGAGTAGTACACATTCATCCTCTGGACACTGCAATTGCTCGGAAAACAAACAGTCAAATAACGCCATAAACTGTTCAATCGATAACTGACCTGAAGTATTGAATGTTAAAGACGATATGAAGTTAACTAAAATCTCTTGATTCTCACCAAGAGACAACGTTTGTGGCTCAGGAGAGATCATATCTAGCATCATCCCATCGATACTATTTTTAGCTCTACCAATAACAAGTCCAGATTGCAAAATGGTTATTGGAGATGCCATATCCCCCCCAATAAGCGACAAGGTCTGGCTAAGGGAGTCTGCGGGAAGTGTACTTTAGCGCGATAGGCTGCAGCCTGACGCTGTCCTTGACACTCTAACTGCCAAAACGTTTTTAACTCGATAGTGTCGATAACTTGCAGTTTAGTTAAGGATGGATACTTATTCACCACTAACTCAAGGCTCGTTTCATCAATGAGATCTAATTGCGAAAGTAATACCTCTGCCTCAACAGTACCGACTAAGGTATAAAGCACATCCATTGCGACATTTTCTGTCTCTTGCTCTTTTGTTAAGGCTAAAACCATAGGAATAAACTTGGATAGGCCACTAAAGCCGATAGCCTTAAAACTGGCAGATTTATCATTTGCTTCTGAGCAAATAAGGTTTAACAAACGGATCTTTAATGGCTCTGGCGCGCCACAAATCAATACAAAAAGATAATCCCAGTGGCTTATTTCATTCTCTATTGCACAAGAAAGTAATTCGAGTTCATCTGTGCGGTCACCTAGCATATACAATGCAAGCTTTATCTCTACTCTCAATCTTGGATCAGCATTCCGGATTGCGGAGTTCAATGCCGCTTTTTTGGAAATACATCCCATACTCGCGAGATACCATAACATTGCAGACGAAATATCTTGCTCAAGCAATTTGTCAGTATTGGGGATGGGGATATGCAGATAGCTTGCAAGAAGCCAATTAGCATTGTCTTTCTGAGCTGACATGGCAATACCTGCATAATCCATATTATGCAACGCCATTTTTAGCTCAGTCAGCCATAGAGCATGGGGAGGATTAACCTCAAATGCTGAATCAAATGGAATTTGTGAACAATCTAAAACCCAATCAAGCCACCGATGCTCTGTAACGTGAACCTTGCGTCTAAGCAATTCGTTTAATCCACGCATCAATTTTTGATCATGCATCATAAGTAGCTGTCGATTGGTATAACGGCTCTGAACTAGGACATGTCTTTGTTCAAGTAGAGATGCGGTGATCTCGATCAATGACTTATCGGTTAGCATGATTAACCACCAATAAGCACCGTTGGAACACCGACAACAATTTTACCACCATGGGCAGTATCATCACCCAGACGGGCGGCATTTTTGCCATTAATAAAAACGGTAGATGAACCGCCACTAATCGTGTCAGGTGGACCGATACAAACAAGTTTGTCACCCTTGCGAGCGGCTGGAATACCACAGATAGAAACATTTGGCGAGCCTTGAACAACAGGACCACCAACATGGGGAACCTGTCCCGTAAACTTAGGGCAAATATGCATTGAGCCAATCACAGAGGCAGGTTTACCCATTTTATCTTTCTTCCTTGAATATCAATCAAATAATTAACTAGTTGATACTAACTTTACTGCCTTTAATCGTAATATTGGTGCCTTTAATGCTAATAGAACCATCACTTTTCATTGAAATTGAAGCCGAACCCGTTTTGATAGTAATAGCGTCACCAGCATCGATAACAAGTTTCTTACCCACTTTTAAAGTATCGCTACCATCAATCGTGCTTTTACGGTCCTTATTGACAGTATGCGTATCATTACCTTTAATGACCGATTTTCGATCATTATCAACACTGTCTGACTGATCATTCTCTACATGCAATGTAAAGTTTTTCTCTGCATGCAGATAGACCAGTTCATTTCCTTTTTTATCATCAAAAGTCAATTCATTGAAATTAACCGCACTCCCCTTTTCACTTGAGCGTGTACGGATACCACTTTGAGTTTTTCCGTCTGGCAAGTTATATGGCGGCATGTGATCCGAGTTATAAACTGAACCGATAATAATCGGTTGATCAGGATCACCATTTAAAAATTCAACAAGTACTTCTTGATCTCGGCGGGGCAGAAAATTACTACCCCAATTCTTACCTGCCCAACTTTGACTTACCCTAATTGGACAAGAACTTTCATGATCTTTGATTGCACTTCGATCCCAGTGAAATTTAACGGTGACGCGCCCTAAGGCATCTACCGAAATTTCCTCACCACCTTTGCAAGTAACAGTTGCGGTTTGAACACCCGAGATCATCGGCTTGGCAGTGATAGGACGAGGACGATATGGAACACTTTTAGGTACACACATAAAAGTATTTGTGATTTGTTGACGTGAGTTTTGACTCGCACCAATCTGATTGACAATCGCACAAGTTAAGACTAACTGAGTTATCGCATACTGCTTACCGACTTCAGACTTATCCTCATGCTCACTAAAAGCAAAAGTTTGACCGGCAGTAAAAGTTCGACAATTACTTGAGCCTTTGCGCAATTGAATGTCACGTTGTAAGGCTTCTAATCTCGATGCAGCGACGGCCTTACCTCTTGGATGAGTGTCAGATTCAGCGTCATATGCAAACACTTCATAATCGGTATGCTTAGGTAAAAGCCCACCTTTATCATGTGTTCCCGTGGGTAATTCCTTTGGTTTTAATAAATTATATCCACGTTGAACAAATTTACCTGGTGCCATATTAATTGCAGAATGCCATTGATTAATATGAGCTTCAGCAATACTACCTGTATTAAATTTCACTTTATTTTCAACACAAGGCTCATAAGCTGTTGCTTTATCAGCCAAAACCAAAGTATGTTGCGAAGCTGTGTGCGTAAAATAATAAAAAATACCTTCTTGCTCAAGCAAGCGGTTTATAAAAAATAAATCAGACTCTTCATATTGGACTTTAAATTCATAATCTGGATAAGATGAAGAAATCTTAGAGGCTATATCAACCTTAACACCGTGCTCTGCAGCGACTTCATTTACAATTTTAAGAACATTTTTCTTTTTAAAAATACGACTATTTACCCGATGTTGCATAAACCATGCAGCAGGCACAATAGTTAAAACGTAATCTTTATGTACTTTATCATCTGCTTCTTTCGCGACTCTTAACCCTAACGATGTGACGTCAGAAACCATACCGTGAATAAAACGATTCTTACCTCCACCTAATTTCAACGTTATGGTCACATCTTTACCAATTAACGCCTGTGAATCAATATCCTCACCATTAGTATAAACTTGCGCCTTTACATTAAAAAGTTCCGATATTGCCTCTTCAAACACAAAACGAGTCAAATAAAGTTTATCTTTCCCTAACGGAGTATCAATTTTGATACTGTTCTCATCCTGAGTCGCCAACTGCATATCGAAGCCTTAATGGTAGAAACGAAATAATCAAAAAACTGATGCGGAAAACCGCATCAGTTTGACCATTAGTCTTATAACTTTTGGCCTTTAACGCCACTGTAACCATAAACTTGTGGTGCAGATACGTTGTTTTTGTCATCTGTAGGTACAACTGTCATCATTAGCTCTGTATAACTAATAACAATTGTTTCAACTGGACGATCACCAGAAACTGACATGTGGTAGCTACTTACCATGGCGTCAGTTAGTTCAATTTTCATGATTTCTTCAATTTTATCACCTTGTTTAGTGATATGAAAAATTGCTTTCTTACCTTTACCAATAGTCGCTTCCTTGAAAAAATCAGGAGAAGATTTATCTTGCAACTTGGTAATGACAACATCGCTCAAACGAGTTGAACTAGCTTCACGATCCATAGCAGTACCAGTATGAGAAGAGATTTCACGTTGTGAACCCCAATCCATAGATAGAACAGTAATCATGTCTTTAAAAGCTTCTGCAGTTGCTTCGCCTTTAATCCCTTCGTAGTCCAAATATGTGTTAGCTTGCATTCTATATTCCTTTTACTAATTAACGGCTGTCCTTAATTGGACGTTCATATGCTCAGGTATTAATGACCCTGGTACACAAAAATACAAAGAATAAAGGAAAGCAAAATACATTAAGCATTCCTTGATTATTAGATATATTTTTGTCGGTGGACATTATACTACCAAAAGCGTTTCTCTCAATACTTGATAACGCGATTAAACATAGGTCACATCAGCAACATATCAAGCAAATCAGAGGCTTGCTGAGATCAACCAAAAAATTGGTCATCAAACTTCTCAATTTAATACTTTTGGACTAATACGATATTTTTATAAAATATCATATTTGAATTCATTGCCATCAACCATTAGTCTGATATTTGATAGAGCTTTACTCTCTGCAACAAATTGTAAAATCTTGACTGACATCTCTGGCAATATTCTATTCTGAATAACGTTATGTATGGTTCTTGCACCACTATCAGCATCTTGACACTGCGAGACAATATAATTGACAACATCTTCATCATAATTGAATTCGACTTTATAATTATTCAACAACCTTCGAGTAACACGCTTGAGTTGCAAACAAATAATCTGTTTAAGTTGTTCATCTGCCAATGGCAAATAGGGAATAACATTTATCCGACCTAAAAATGCAGGTTTAAAGACTTGTAGAAGATCAGGTTTAAGTGCTTTAGCAAGTCCATTTGGCGAGGGAGATGTTGATTCATCCTCAAATAAACGCATAGTCGTATCAGTACCAACATTTGAAGTTATAATAATTATTGTATTCTTAAAATCAATATCTCTACCTTCTCCGTCCTTTATTGTTCCTTTATCAAAAACCTGATAAAAAATATCTTGAACACCGGGATGAGCCTTTTCCATTTCATCGAGTAGAATTACGCTATAAGGTTTGCGGCGCACAGCTTCGGTTAACACACCACCTTCACCGTATCCTACATAGCCTGGCGGAGAACCGAGTAATAAGGATACTTTATGTTCCTCCTTAAACTCCGACATATTGATAATAGTGATACTATCTTCACTACCATATACTTGCTCTGCAACAGCAAGAGCGGTTTCAGTTTTACCTACACCACTTGGACCTGTGAGCAAAAAGATACCATTCGGTTTATTTTCGTCAGCAAGTTGTGCGCGTGATGTTTGTACCGTACGGGCAATTAACTCTAAGGCGTGCTCTTGACCAACAACCCTCTCTTCTAGAATTGACTTTAATGCCAGAATTGTTTTTATTTCATCAGCTTGCATTTTCCCTAAAGGAATACCAGTCCAATCTGAGACAACCTCTGCAACTAAGTTTTCTGTAACCTGCCAATGAACCATTGGATTTGGAATGGCTGACAATAATGCCTTTATTTCATTCAATCGATGAAGTGATGCACTATTATCTTCCCCATTCTCCGTATGCAGTAATATCGCGAGTTCTTTTGCTTCTGAAACTAAACTTTTTTCATATGTCCACTGCTGCTGAACTTGTTCAAGCTTATTATTTGCATCGAGAATTTGATTAGTAAGCAAATCAATAGCAACTAAGTGGTCCGCACCTAATCTTAGTTCGCGTTGTAATAGTGCTATTTCGGCTTCAAGCTGCTGTACACGGCGCTGCTGATCTTCAAGCTGACCAGGAATAGCATCTTGACTCATTGACACTCGCGAACATGCGGTATCAAGTAAGCCAACAGCCTTATCCGGTAACTGTCGACCATTAATATAACGGTCGGATAAATGTACCGCTGCTTGCAGGGCTTTATCCGCAATATTGACACCATGATGCGTTTCCATAACAGGCAAGATTCCTCGCAACATAACAATTGCGAGTTCAGGCTTTGGCTCTTCTACTTTTACAACTTGGAAACGACGGGTTAGCGCAGCATCTTTTTCAAAATATTTTTTATATTCAGCCCAAGTTGTCGCGGCAATAGTCCGCAATTCACCACGAGCTAATGCAGGTTTTAATAAATTAGCCGCGTCATTCTGCCCAGCTTGACCACCGCTACCTATCATTGTATGCGCTTCATCGATAAACAATATTATAGGTTGAGCACTCTGGCGAACTTCCTTGATCACATTTTTCAAGCGGTTTTCAAACTCCCCTTTCATGCCTGCACCCGCCTGTAATAGCGCAAGATCAAGGACACGCAGAGAAACATTCTTTAGACGATCAGGAACATCGCCTGCTGCTATTTTAAGAGCTAAGCCCTCGACAACAGCGGTTTTCCCAACACCAGCCTCCCCCGTTAAAATGGGATTATTTTGACGACGACGGGATAAAATATCGATCATCTGTCGAATCTCGAAATCACGTCCAATTATGGGATCAATTTTTCCAACCCTAGCTTGTTTTGTTAAATCAACAGTAAACTGATCTAATGACGGGGTTTTACCTGCTGTAGTCGGTGCATCAGAAGTATTATTTGAACTTATATTTGCAGCTTGTTGTTCATGTGAATGCTGAGCCAGACTTGGCCAGACTCTTAGTATTTCAGCAGCATCAATTTTGTCGAGCTCAGTAACACGCCTACTAATTGGGGCGAGTAAAGTTTCATCCTTCAACAATGAATAGAGTAAATATGCCGTCCGAATACGCTCATCATTAAAATCAATACTTGTATTCAACCATGTTGTTTTTAACAAGTTAACAACTTGTACGGAAATAGCAGGTAAAGAATTGTTACCTGTCTTAAAGTTTTCTAATGCTTGTTGTAATTGATACTTCACCCTATCAACATCAATAGAGAATGCATTCAACAGAAGCCTAATATCTGAATCCTTCTGTTCTAAAATTGCATCCAGCCAGTGCTCAATTTCAACGCTATAGTGACTACGAGACTGACATTTAGCCGTTGCAGCCTCAAGTGCCATTTTTGATGATGGACTAAGCTTTTCAACAAGGCTCTTTAATGGGGTATTTGACATAATAGCTTCCTTTGCTTATTTAACTACGCGCTAATTTAAAACCAACTCTGTTAACTTCTTCCAACTTATGATTTCGAATACTTAATCTTCCAACCTGTCCCAACTGATTACTTCCCGCACCCAACCGAACAGTAGGGAAATCAATATAGCGGCCGACTAAAGTTACCCTAGCTTTAACTTGAGGCGCTAAATATTCCTTAACTAGTTTTTGCACTAATAAATTAAGAGATTGACTGGGTAGTAATTTTCTTAAAACTTCAGACGTAGCCTTAATATTAATGTCAATAATGGAGCTGACATCCCATACTTTCTGCCCTAACATCATGCTCTTCCCTAGCTCAGCATTGACACCTTCAGGTTTTACTCCAGATGCTAGATAGCTACATTCTGATGCATTTAACGAAATCCAATGCCCCTGCAATGATTTTATTTCAATCTCTGCGCCAAGAAAATCTGTCAGTATTTGCTTTAAAAATTGGGCACCTCTACTTTTAGCAACAAATGCACCTGCATAATAAGAGTTTAAATTTGAAGCAGAACCTACGAGTTTCAACACTACCTGACTAAATGGGTCTTGTGAAAACTGTTGACTGCCATAGTGACAAGCAAACTGATGTTTTTCCCAAGCTCTATAATACAGTGATATAAGTCTATGATTAAAAATATCGAAAAAATCTCGCATTGTACGATCTTTTAATTTCAACCTTTGTAACATTAATTCTGAATAATGTTGGGGCATAACACCTGAAGGGCCAGTCAACCCCATAAAGCTTACATGAATATTAAATGCTTGCTTATCTGCGGAATCATAGTCTTTGCTTTCCACTTTACTGATTGCTTGCCCTGGAAAACCTAAATGCTGAACAGATTTAAATCTAATTAACTCCTGTTCAGGAAAAGCATCTCGCCCGACACTATGCCAATGGAGTTCTTGAGATGATAACTGCTTTTGCAAGAAGTATACTGCTTGATAAAAGTCAAAACTCTCGGGAGAGTCTTTCCAATCCCTAATACTCATAGCAACACCTGAGTACCGACTCTAGCCGGCCATGTATGATAAACCTGAGCCTGATCACGCAATTTAATTGAGAGTCGAGTGTAAGAATTTATTGCAGCAAACTGCGAAAAGAAAATATCTAAAATACCTGCAAAAAAATACACTCCCGTTCCTGCATAGGATGATTGGCTAAACTCAATAAGAATATCTGAGCCTGCACAAATAGCGACTCTTCCTTGCTGGTTAACTCTTGCTGTTCCATTGCTAATGGTTACTGCGGTTATTCCATCGATCAACGCTCTGGACTCTGGCGCTCCCCGAAAATCATATAACTTTAATGTTTCTTGTAACTGAGACAATGCATTTTCGCCACTGAAACTCATGAGTGTAAGGTGATTTACAAGCTGCCAGCGGGTGTTCTCTTTCAATGCGGGCCTAACTGGCGAGGTCGGTGCAATTAAACAACGGACATCTTTAATAATGTCTACATGACTACGAATACTAAAATGAGGCTCCCCACCTCCAAAAGGTAAATAGGAGGGCAAATTTCGATTGCTGCATAGTGCATTAACTTGAATGACCCAGTCTTGTTCTGCACCATCAATAGCCATACCTTTAAACTGACAGTCAATGATTGACAGATAAACTTCAGTTCCAGCCTCTGAATAACCACCGGCCCAATTCACAAATTCACGTCGACTATGCCAAAACATATTCTGCTGTTGGGAGAATGCGGGATGCCCTTGACTATAGTAAGGATTCAGAACCATCTCATTCCCAAAAGGATCATAAGCCCGAATATCTTGTATTGATATAATTTCACACACATCAGCATCTAAATAGCTTGCTGCAAGACGATATTCATATTGTGAAGACACTAACTTGATAGGCTCTAGCTTCTGCTGAAATAAGTTAATTACAGGAGTGCAGCCAAGCAAAAAACTATCGGCATTTATATGACGCTCTAATTCAGTAGCGCCTTCAGAAAGATAAAAATATAGATTAAATTCATCTTTAATCCCATGCCAATTTGGGTCTAAATCAATTAGATCTATAAATAGAAACTTCTCAGGACACAAAAACTGTTCAATAAGCAATCGATAGCCTGAAAAACTTTTTTGGCTATATGGCACTACATTCTCATTGTCACCAAATCCTACTTGTTGTATATGCCGAGGTTGTAAATAACGAATACTTGCTTCATCAGAAGCAGATACCCCAATACTGATAACTTGACGATATAAAAGCTCATAGAGCGGATACACATGATGACGTTGTCCATTCAAATAAAATCGTAAACGCGTCACACCAAGCTCATGCATTTCCGTCGTATCAAATTCACATGTAAGTGTAAGTTTAACAAGCGCCTTAATAGGCTGTTTTAAGTTCGGTGTTGGAGCATTAAACGGAGCGTTTTTAAACTCTGCTTTTGTTACCTCTAAGGGAAGCACTTCCGTATCATAGCAAGATTGAAATAAACAGTTTTTAAGCCCTTCAGTTTTAGTTTCAAACTCTGTTCCCCGAGCAACTAGAACTCCAGAAGTAGAAAGATTCTGGCTCGTCAATTTAAGAATCGAGCAGGCCGGAATGGGTGCTTGATAATCTGGATATAGCTGACCCAATAATGCATCCGTTACTTCAGGAAAACTATCATCTAGTTTCTGCCTAATTTGAGCAGTGAGTAACGAAAAACCTTCGATCAATCGTGAGACATGCGGATCTTCTACATTCTCTTCCGATATACGTAAACGCCCTGCAATTTTGGGATATTGCTCAGCAAACTCTGCGCCCATGCGACGAATGAAAGTAAGCTCACGATTATAATACTTCAGGAGTTCATCATTCATTATTGATAATCCTTTATCGTTAATCCCAAGTGAACGGGCTCTATCTCTGAATCAAACATAATATGTTCAGGTTCAGGATCTGCATATAGTAACGCTTGGATTCTTAGCTTTAGCACACGGTCTATAACCTCTTCATTTTCGAGTAATGTCACTTCTACATCAATAAACCGCGGCTCAAAACGCCTTATCGTTTGTTCAACAGCTCGGCATAGCTTTTCACGCCCATGATCGGTATCAACAACCATCACTGAAAAATCAGGTAAACCATAATTCAATAAGCTTTGATTTAATTCTTGATAGCAATCAGGCCAAACATGCCACTGAACTCGGCTGTTGAGAAGATTTTCAAGATCACGCTTAACATTTGACCGCAAAGCGCGTAAATCAAAGTTACGCCGTGAACGAAGATCATCACTTTGTCCGGGAGCGTCATCGATCAACCGATCAATAAGTGACATTTGTAAAGATTGCTTATTATTAATTTTCAATTAATTAATCTCAAGATATCGCATTAAAAGAGGCTGATTAAGCTGAGCAAGATGCCATCTTTTCAAAACTACTTATCGCTGTAATTGGGAGTACTTCATCACCAACCAACCACATTTTAAGACCTGTCCCTGTGGCAACAAACTCCCCTTTTTGCAACCAATCAGTATCTTTACCTAAGCGAGAAGATTCATCCTCACTTGAAACATACGTTAATGGAAGAAATGCTTCGCCGCTGGGTCCATTTTCAATTGAAATATCAATACGTCGCCAAACACTATCGATAATTGATTCAGCCTTATGTACAGTAAAATGTTCAATTTCAGAAAACTTCGCTAAGTAAAATTTCCCATCAGTACCATATATTTCAACGTAACCCGCTAAAACATCATCTAGATCTCTAATATCATCAATAGAGTTGTTATTGACACTTGCTAATACTTTCTCTCGATCATTTTCGATTTCGAAAACTAACGATGTTGCAGCATCTATGTTGTTCTCAAGCATTGCTAAGTTGACACGTATTGTTTTCTCAAAAATATCGTCCGATTCCTGAAAGAGATTCGCAGTCATTCCGCCACGATAAAAATCTAATCGTGCTTGATCTGCGCGAATCAGTTGCCTTAAATTTACTGCCCCCAATAGGAAGTCAGGATGTTGCCGAATAATCATGTCTAATTGATTATCAGCTGACTCTAAATCTCCATTGATACATAGTAACTCTACATAAATAGCGCGTAACTGAGCATTGATGGGATCCTCTCTTAACGCCTCCTTACAGTATTCGCAAGCCAAATTTAGCTTTCCTTGCTTAATTAAATAATTTAACTTTTTCATGTTATTCCTTTTCATTTAGATTGAATTTTTCTTTGGTGACAACTCAGCAACTAATCTTACAGTCGTTACCATTTGGTCCAACTGAAAATGTGGTTGCAAATGAATTATTGAATAAAACTGTCCTGGCTTACCACGTTTTTCCTTAACCTCTATCCTTGCTGCTCGCAATGGAAATCGTGCTCTAATTTCGTCGGATGCATCTTCAGTCGCAGTTGTGTATTTATGTAACCACTTTTGCATATCCTGCTCACATTCTTGTGCTGAATGATATCCACCGACCTTATCTCGCCCCATAACTTTTATATAATGGGCAAATCTCGCAACACATAAAATATACTGCAGCATTGCTGACAATCTATGATTAACATTTACGACCAATTTATTTGTTATTTTAGCCTGCTGAACAGAGGCATTATTATAAAATGCAAAAAAATCACTGTATGGAACGGCTGACAATGGAATAAATCCATTATCGGATAATTCAGCTTCAAACCGATGGCTTACAAGTAAACTTACAGACGGCTTATTAGATTTTTGATATATATCAGTTTCATACTGACATGCAGGTAATCCACTTACAAGACCAAAACTATGACTACCCGACTTAACTCCGCGTATTTGACCAAACCAACCAGATTCACAATATGCTCGTAATAATACTGCAGCAAAAGCAAAAGCCGCATTTCCCCAAAGATAATCTTTTTCTGGCCTAGATAAATTTTCTTTAAAAACAAAGCATTCTATTCTTGAACCGTCATCTTTATATGGGCTTCTCATTAGAACTTCAGGTAGCACAATACCAAGAAAGCGAGAATCGTCCATTTCTCTTAAAGCATGCCATTTTATATATTCAATTTGTTTAAATTGATTGCCAATATCTGTTACTTGTCCTAATTGGGAGAAATCATCAACGCCAAATAAAGATGGATGAGCTGAACAAATAAATGGAGAAAAAGCCGCTGCAGCCGTTCGAGTAACATCTTTTAAAATATCAAGATCATTTACAGCATGCCCTGGGCGGATAATATGACTAACCTTATAATCCCCAACAATAACACCAAACGGTTCGCCACCTGGCATATCGAATTCATTGCTATATATCAGCTTAAAAAATTCACTTTGGTCAAAATCAATTGCTCTTGTAACATCATTTGATAGCTCAGTCCAAGATAAAGAAATCAATTTTATCTTGGTCTTTTGTTCCCTATCATAGATGCCAGCTTGCTCGGTGAGATATAAAACCCCTCTCCAACTCGCTTCTAATTCTTGCAATATTGAATGATGCAATATCTCATTAAGCTGAGCGTTGATTAGCTCATCAATTGCAGAAATAGACCGGCATAGAGATGGAACTATATGTTCAATCTCTATGTTAGTCATATTTTCCACGTTCTCTAACCAATATACTATTGCTAGTGCAGGATTGTTTTCTCGTAAAAAACGCGCAAGTACACCTCTGCGCGTAATATCAGAGTATGTGGCACGATTTTCAATCGGATCATTTGACTCAGATAGAAAAATATCTTCTGAGACAAAGTTAACCTCATTGAACATATAATCTCCCACATAAAAACAAAAAATAGGACTTAACTAAAGCTAAGTCCATATCAAACTCACAAGTGAGTGTTAGCCACCGATTTGTGGGATCTTTGCAACTAATCGTAAAGACGTTGACAATTCTTCAAGTTGAAGCCAAGGCTTTAACCATGCAACCGCATTATATGATCCTGGACGACCAGGAATTTCTTTAACTTGTACTTTCGCATCAGCTAAAGGATAACGCGCTCTCACTTCCTGTCCGCCACCTTCTGAAGCATTCACATAGCTTAAGATCCAGCGATTTAACCAGACTTCAACATCTTCAGCTTCCATGAAGCTACCGATTTTATCTCGAGCTAAAACTTTCAAGTAGTGAGCGAAACGTGATGTCGCCATTAAGTATGGTAAGCGAGCTGAAATAGCCGCATTGGCCGTAGCTTCAGGGCTATCATACTTATGGGGTTTCTGAGCTGTTTGTGCACCAAAAAATACTGCGTAATCCGTATTTTTATAATGGCATAGCGGTAAAAACCCTAGTTTACCTAATTCAGCTTCTCGTCTATCCGTGATCCCTATTTCAGTAGGACACTTCAGATCTGGATCACCGTCATCACTCATAAAGATATGACTTGGTAAACCTTCTACTTTTCCACCACCTTCGGCGCCACGAATAGCAGTACAGAAACTATATTGAGAAAATGCGTTAGTTAAACGGCTACCCAGTACATAAGCAGCATTCATCCAGCAATAATCAGCATGATCAGCAGTTATAGCGACCTTTTTAATAGGGTCTAACTCAAACTCTTCAAAACCAAATTCTTCTACTGGACATGTCGCATTACCATATGGCAAACGACCTAATACTCGAGGCATAGTTAGTGTGACAAATCGAGAATCTTCACTCTCACGGAAAGAACGCCATTTCGTATATTCAAGAGACTCGAATATCTTCTCTAAATCACGGGGTTTAGATAATTCTGTCCACTCGTCAAATCCAAACATAGTTGGAGAAGCAGATGAAAGGAAAGGACAAAAACCTGCGGCGGCGACGTTAGACATATAGGTTAATGTCTCAATATCCTCAGGATGATTGGTAAATTCATAATCACCAATCAGCGCACCATAAGGCTCACCACCAGGAGTTCCAAACTCAGCTTCATATACTTTTTTGAATGTTTGACTTTGGTCAAACTCAACAGCTTTACTTAAATCTTTATAAAGCTCTTTTTTTGTCATACTCATTAAACGAATTTTTAGCGTTGAACTCGTTTCTGAATTACTGACTAAATGATTCAAACCACGCCAAGAACCTTCCAGTTTTTGAAAAGCCTCAGTATGCATGATGGCAGATAATTGGCTAGAAATTGCTTCATCCAGCCTTTCGATTGCTTCATTAAAGGTAACCGTTAAGTTTTTATTCCAAGATACGGTACCGTTAAGCGCTTCCTCCGTTAAAGTACGGATTAATTCCTCAGCACGAGTTGCTTCCGTTTGCTTGGTTGCGCCAATAGCCATCTCCAGTAAAGAGGACGTTTCCACTTGCGCATTATCGTGTTGTTCAGCTAATGCTTCCATGCTCATATTATTTATCCTCTAAACTCAGTTCCTGCGCTAACTTCTGCAGATCTTCGTTATTGTTAAGCACTCGTTCAAGAATGTTTTCAAGTTCTTCTGACCTATCAATTTTAGTCATGAGATCACGTAACTTATTACGAGTAGCCATTAACTTATCTAAAGGTGCAACTTGTCTAACAATCGCTGCAGGTTCAAAATCCTGCATCGATTTAAACTCAAGTTCTACTGCAAATTGGCTATCATCATTCGCGAGCTTATTATCAACTTTAAAATTTAATTTTGGATTCATGCGACGTAAAACGTCATCAAAATTATCCCGGTCTATTTGCACAAAACGGCGATCTTTCAATGGTTTCAAAGCCTCTGTATTATGGCCCGCAAAATCGCCCATAACACCAACAACAAACGGCAGTTCTTTTTTAACCGAAGCTCCTTCTGTTTCGACATCATAAGTTATATGAACTCTTGGCTTCCTAACTCGTGATAATTTACTGTGAATACTTTCCATTTCTTTTCTCCTATTAAACAGAATTGCCTTGGAATAACATCACCTAGGCATGATTAACATTACTTAGTTTCAGTTATGCCTGTTAGTTTAAAATACCCATTACGACTATTACTATCATCTATAAGCTCTTGCAATAACTCAGGCAAAGTTAAGCTACTCCAACGAATAACTTGCTCTAGTGAATAAGACATAGGCGAATGAGGTTCAGTTTTTCTAAAAAATTCAGCAGCCTGCTGTAAACTTCTAATAACTTGTTGCCGTGTTTGGAGCTGATTATCGACAGCACCGATTGTCTGCGTTTCGCCATCAATATTAATATCAATGCTATCATTAACTTCAGAACTAATAACTGCCAATTTATCGGCCGCAAGATATTTAACAGAATCAAGACATTTCTGTAGTGATTTGCTAATGGCTGTGGTAGGTTGCGGTTGTCCCATAACTCTATCCATATTTTTTGATAACTGTTCAAACTCATCAATAGCACTATTTAACTGTTCAACTAACTCCCCATAAAACTCTTTAGAGGATTCAGAAACAGCTCTATTAATTTGCTCGACACTTATAACACCATTATCTGTTTTTTTCCGTTGTTTATCTTCATTTTCTCTAGATAGGTCTAATGCTCGAATATATTGCCAAGTAGCATAACAACCAGAACTTGTATCTTGAGTAATCGGAATACTCATAATTGGTGTAATTAATGCACCATCACCATCATAGCCGTTAAGTCCAATTAAGGATGCAATGCGAAATTCAATATCGTCATCATCAGGACTCGGATATAAACTATCCCAAAAGTTCTCTATGATAAGGTGCGCAGTTTTAAAGCCAATCGCAAGCCCTCTGAAACCATAAACACGACACAATGCTTCGATTAACCAAGCTGCAAACTCTAGATCCTTTACCTCGTGCACAAGTGCATTTGGTATTTCATCAATAATGGGTCGCCAATCCCCAACTAAAGACTGAAAGTCATCTTCTTCTACCAGCAACTTCCGTTCATTCGCTCTAGCATTACTACGAATATCTTTTAATCGATAATACTGAGAACTCGGAGATATATCTGTGCGAGGATCGACCCCTGAAGGAGCCAACTCATTAACATTTTTTATCAGTAATGAAAAATCAATTATATCATCATAGTCCATTGTTAATTATTCCATATTAGTTTCGAAAAAGGCCAAAAGTCAGTTTTCAACGCTTAGAATACAGCGGGATCGTTTTGGCACATTCATAATCAAAATTAGAATCAAATATACTCACTAGAATGCTCGTGACATTATCCTTTGCACCTGAAACCAACGTTGAATGGAGTAGCGCTCGATTAGCTTCATATACATTGTTATTGAGTAGATAATCACCAATTTCTCTATCTGGAATTTCTTTATTCAATCCATCGGTACATAAAAGATATATATCTCCGGGACTGCAACGACCAAATATATAGTCAACCTCTATATCAGCATCAACACCGATTGCACGCGTGATGACATTCGAAAGCTCATGATTCTCCGCATCACTCTCAGAAATTAATCCCTTTAAAATCATTTCATTAACTTGACTATGGTCCCTGCTAAGCTGAATAAGATTAGCAGAACGTAACAAGTAGCATCGACTATCGCCGGCCCAAAACACGTGATATGTCTCTTTACTTATAAAAAGAACAACAACAGTTGTACCAGCAGTACTACCCTCTAATTTATCTTCACTAAAATTGCACACAGCACGATTTGCATCATACAAAGCCTGAACAATAATTTCAGAGCTAATACTTTCTTTATGTTTCAATGCAGTCTGCGTTAATACATCCATAACCAATTGACTTGCTATATCACCAGCAGCATGTCCTCCCATACCATCAGCAACAGCCCATAAGCCAAATTCTGGTAATGACAAGCAGGCATCTTCATTTATTTTGCGAACAAGTCCCTTATGTGTTTGTGCATCAGATAAAAATTGCATAATTACATCCAGTACTAAGACCTAATGGTCTTAAGTTGCCAATTCCATTTAGCCCAATTTCCAGCGATCATTCCCGCAAATTGACTAATTTGAGGTAAACCAGAAGTGACAAGCATACAGGGCTCGACCTGCTCCGATCCTGCCGTCCACCAAAGACAGTATCGTCCAAACTGCTGTACATAACTCTGGTGCAATAGTTCTAAAAATGATATGTCCTTATTTGACTCTATTACCCATGGTTGTTTTATATGTGTCTCAGTATTACCTGACGTACTTATTTTATTCACTGGCGTCCATGGGATCTCATTTTCCTGTAATTCTTTAACCCATGCAGTTAAATTAAAATCATCGTCTAAGCTTTGCAAAATTCTATTTTCTAATTCAAAAAACCAACTCTTTTGCTCCCATGCTTGAGCTGGCGAGATATCAATAGCTGCCGCTAATGTAAATGGAAAGTTTCGCCCAACTGCATCAACACTCGGAATAACAGTACCTATAATTGGAGACTCACCACAAACATTTGCAGAAAGAGCAAAGTGCCAAATTGGGCTTGTAAGGTACATAGGCAGCCAGGACTCCCCAAGTTGCTCACGGCTTACCGCCATTACAGCTTGTAACCACTCATTCCATCCATTAATAAAATCTGTAGGTAAATTTTGAGTAATAAAATCACCATGACTCGGAATTTTCCCATATATGCCTAATTGCGGTGTCAAAGGTTGTTCGGACATTTAAATGCCTCCAATGCACCACTTAAAAATGGATTGTCGACACTATCTGGCACAAGTTCGACTCTAGCCTTGTTTCCTTGGACAGATAAGTAAAGAATCCCATCGTCTTTCGTTTCAGGACGCTCCTTCACCAGTTCATCCAATAATCGGAACCATGACCACTCACCTTTAAAGGTATTACTTGAAAGTAAACCTGAGTTTGCCGGAGTAAAAACGAGTCTAGTCTGTAATCGACTTCTATCGCCGGGCCAAAAAAACTGCGTCATACGCGTTGGTCCATGCCTGTAAGATAACTCTTGCCCATCAAGTTCAACGAGTAAGTGGGTAATATGTTTATCTAAGTAAATTGGCTTTAATCTAAAACCAATTTTTAACTTTTGAGAATCAGGCTCGAAATACATTGTTCGAATATTTTGTGCCGTTTGAAACGTTTTTAACACTCTATCACTCACACCAATATTCTGCTTAAAGCGCCATTGTTCGAGGTTTGTATTAACAAATGGGCTCAAATAATCAATGAAAAATTGCTCTAATACGCCTCCATATCCGAAGAAACGTTCGAAATCCCGGATCTTAATATCAACTGAACTATTCCTATCAAGAGGATAGCGTCCATGAATCGCTTTTTGATATTCTGAAACAACATTACTTTTCCAAGCATCGTTGATGTGTTGTCGACTACCTTTAGCAAATAGTTTTGATGTGTCTGTAGAGATATTACCAAGCCAATCAGAAAAAGGAGATGGCACATCACTACGCAATCGACGTAGCATAACGCTTAGTTCGCCCGCATTATTTTCTCTTTGATTTGCAAATGCCTGCATTGCCATACCACCGCTAGGTGCATATAACCGCTCTAAGTACGCATAATATTGCTGACTCGTTTGTGCAATTTGTTCCATTTGCGCGCTATTAATCGCCAGAAGAGGTGCAAATGCTAACTCAACTTCATGTCCTGGTAGCTGTTTACCAAAATCAGGAAGTTCGTCAGGAAGCAAACGTCCAATTCTTGATTTTTGTGATGAAAACTTTGTATCAGCTACCTTTCCTGCAACATCAAGCGTCATATCGACGTTTGCAGACTCGGGCAACGACGATAATTTTGTGTTTTGTTGGAAAGCCTTAATCAAACTTTGGATAGGCTGCTCAGGTCCGGCGAGAACTTTGGTCACATAAAGACCTTGTTCTAAATCGTCAATTTTCTGTATATCTAAATCTGCAAGTAACTCTTTCCAGTAGTTTGTATAATCACGCAAATACTTTTCCGTAACTTGCGCTGACAATACTTTCTCTACTTCTTCATCTTCTTCAGCTTTAATGTCACCATATATCCAGTTATCGGCTAATAATGCTTTTATTATCCTTCGCTTCTCAATGTTGAATACCCCATGAAAACCTTGATATGTATAAAGCCCAGGGATCCCTTGTTTTAATGATGCACCACTTTTTCGGACAATAACATTTGCGCTTTCCATCCCCAACACATCTGATAATTTGAAGTCCGGAATGTTATTTTTCATTAACTCATTCTTAACTTTTTGATATGCCAGATCTGATAAAGGCATAGTAAGCAATATATCTCGAGTTTCAGCGACTATTTTATCATTATAATTCTGGAGCTGTACTCCATTAACAATTAATGCATTTAAATGAGATAGCAATGAACTTCTTGTATCTGAGTTAACCTCACCAGGCAAATGTCTCTGTAAATATGCATCATACCATGCAGTAATTTGTTCACTCTTAAACTTTTCAGGGTGATAAAGCATTAAATATGTTTTTAATGTCTCATACAAATAATCTCGATGAGTGCTATTCGTTCTCATTTCACTGGTCAAGCCATTAACGAGATCAGGTAGTAAGCTTGAATATAAAGCTTTACTATAAATAATCTTCGCTGACTGCCCTAATTTATCGCCTTGATATAAGCCAATACTTTTCAGCTCTCCATCAGGTAAAACGCCAGCATATCCTGCAGGCATATCACGTAGAATACTTAATTGATTATTTAATGCTAATAGATCAGTGTTTGATTTAGAGGCAGCTTTGTAATGTTCAATTGATTTGGCAGTATTTTCAATCAATTGCTGATTCCAGCGATAGCTGTCGTACCAAGCATATAAAATCCATGTCGTGGCGATCAGGGTTAGCGCCGTAACACCGTGACGTAGCCATGTATTCTTAGTTTTGTGGCGAAGATTTACAGTCGCAAGATCACGCTCAGGGATAAGAATATTTTCAAAGAAACGGTGGATAAAATATCCTTTACCTTCACCTTTTTGCTGCCTTAATGGCGGTTCAGCTAAACCACTGCTTCCTCCAACTTGCTGCATTATCCTATCGATAGGAATACCTTGTTGTGTTGCACTTGTAATATATACCCCGCGTAACATTGTTGATTTTTCAAAAGGGTTTTGTGAAAAAATTTCTTTGAGAAAATCATCCGCGGCACTCTGCAACAAACGAAGCTGGCGAGGAAATTCATATATAGCACTTCGACTTTCAAGATCTCTTTCATGCTGTAAACAAGTAAACAATCGTTGATATAAACGATTAATCAGCGCGTGGAACTCTTTATTAAACTGAGATACGGCACCCGTTTCATCCCATGTTTGGTCTGCAGAGAATGTCACGCCCCAAACTTGCTCTCTTTCTTCCGCACTTAAATCTGCAAAAAACTCTGTAAAACCCGCGACTAAATCGGCTTTTGTAAAAATAACGTACACAGGAAAGCTCATGCCTAGTTGGCTTTGAAGCTCCTGTACTCGCTGCTTAATCGCTCTAGCATGAATATTACGCTCGGTTTTAGTCTGATTAATCAGATCTGACAAACTAACAAATACGAGCACACCATTGATTGGTCTACGAGGTCGATATTTACGTAATAAACCTAAAAATCCTTGCCATGCAGCTGAGTCCTGTGACGCATGACTATCTTGCGTTGTATATCGACCCGCAGTGTCGATTAAGACGGCTTCATTTGTGAACCACCAGTCACATTGACGTGTACCACCTACCCCACTGATAGGATCAATGCCTAACTGCTCCATCAGCGGAAACTCTAGACCTGAATTTTGTAATGTGGTCGTTTTACCTGAACCAGGGGCGCCAATGAGCATATACCAAGGTAATTGGTATATGTCCCTTGCACGGCTAAAGCGTGCATTCTTTAATATATCAATAGCTTTTTGCATCCGCGAAGTGAGTATTTCGATATCGCGTTTTGCTAATTCGTCATGTTGCTGTTCATCACTACTTAATAGAGATTCTACAGCTTGATTATGGTTTTTTAACTCACGGCTGCGTTTGATGAATTGAGAGATCATCCAAATCAGAGCGATTGATAATAATGTGATCAGTCGTGCACTCGTCGTTGCAAGGGGTTCTACACCTGCAATCGCAACGAGTGGTCCACCAAACCAAATCAGTAATGCTAAAGCGAGTAAACCGAGTACTGTAATAAATAATGACGACTTTATTACTCTCAGTAACATGCTAAGTATTGCTTTGAAGTTCATTAAGCTATCCCTTGCTAATACATCTTATTTCAATAAGTCTATTTCGACACGACGATTTAAAGCCCGATTTTCAGGGGTATCATTGGGTGCAACAGGTTCTGCCTCACCACGTCCCTCTGGCTGTAAACGTCCATGTAAACCTGCTCCAGCGGCTAAACTGTCTGCCATTGCATTTGCTCTTGCTAATGAAAGGTGCCAATTTGATGGATATCTGCTTGTAAATATGGGTTGATCATCGGTATAACCATTCACTAAAATACGGCCTTGGGTCCCTTCTAGAGCTCTCGCTATTTTCACAATAACAGGCTGAAATCCTTCATTAATATCTGTCCCGCCCGTTGTAAAAAGATGATGAAGTCCCACCCGAATTCTCACGCGATCCGGTAACTCAATAACCTCGAGTAATTGCATGCCAATTTCTGTTTGCAGTAACTGTTGCAAACGTGCACCTTCATGCACAGTTGACGCTGAAACTTGAAGGGCTTGTGGCGTATTATCTACAATTAAAGAATTCATCTGCCGATTGACTGCATCAGACTGTGAATTCAGTTTGTAACTTAAATACATATATACACTGAGTAATAAAACACCGACAAAAGAGCACATTACCCAAAGTGGTACACGATTTTCTAGATGATTAACATTCTTTGCATCGGAATGCCAATGTGGTGATAAATCTCTCGGAGGTTCACCTTTTTGACTACGTATAGCCTTATAAGCGCGGTCTTTTATAAGTTCTAGTTTTTCATAGCCATTTGTTTCAACCCTCATTTTCCCAATAAAGCCAAGAGATAAACAAAGATATTGCAACTCTAACTGCATTAAATTTTCTTTTGGGGAAGCGATAGCACTTTCTAAAAGAGTAAAAAAATACTCTCCACCAAATGTTTCGTTATGAAAGGTAGAAAGCAGACTCTCGGTCCCCCAATCACTGTTCTCACCCCAGGCGGTGTTGAGCACGAGTTCATCCAGAAAACTGCATACACAGTAACGAGCTCGCTCTATTAATTCAGAGGATATTTGCTTAGCTCTCAATTGCAATTCGTACTGCTGAATTAAATAAATACAGTGTTTCTTAAGTCCTAATACATCTTGATGTTGTCGCGTACTTCGGATTGGCGCGACTAAAGAAAAAAGAAGGCCAGCCTCGTCTATTAGCACATTATCACTCACAGACAAGTACAATTGAGCACTTTGAAATGATGTTGGTGCCTTTGGTATTGCCATCTGGGTTTTGTCGCTCTGATGACTAACGTCATCACGACTTGCATTTGTGCCAACAGGATCAGCCTTTCTTGCTCCCGGTCGAGGCTTCATTATTGTCTTATCTGACATGACATACATCCCTGTAAATAGTCTCGAAATACAAAATCATCAAGATTTAATTGCCCACAATTCCAGCTTTAATCCCGGATAATTACCAGATAAATGCAAAGCAAGACCACCACTATTACTGAGTTTTTCCCAATATATTCCGCTCTTATCTAACTGAAAATAATGGAAACCTGCATGATAAGGTACTTGTCTTGGCGCCACCGGTAATCCTGTCACAGCAATGCCTGGTAATTGGTTATTGACCAGCTCTCTAATATGTTCAACGGGTCCAATTTTTAATCTCGCCGGCAAGTGTTTACGCACATCATCAGCGGGTAAATCTGCACTAACAGCCAATACAAACTGCGCATACTCCAACAGAGTTTTATCCGTCAATGGAGATACCATAATGCCAAACTTAGCTTGTTCAATCGGTAACGCAATGGCTGTTTGTTCTAATACAACACTTAACGTTTGGTTTAATATCACTGATAAGTTGCCAAATACTGTGGCCAAATCAGTATGGTTATACTGCGGGAATTCAGGTGCTCGCTTATCTCGGCTAGTAAAAGTCGCCAATTCTCCAAGCATGGTTATAGCATGTTGATAAAGATATTCTGGATGCTGTCCATCACTTTGCTTAATATGCTGAAAAATAGGCTCATATCGATTAAGCACCTGCAGCATTAAGAAATCGGCTATCGAGTTGGCGTTTCCTTGCCCCCTTGAAATACGAGCGGCCAACGCTTCAGCACGTTGTCTCAACATGCCTAACGTCTCCTGAATAAATCCTTTCAATTCACCGTTGCGCTGAATGTTAATCGTTGGTGGAATAAATTTCTTATCCAATTTAATTTCACCGTGCTCGCTAACCTCTTTTATTTTTGCAATTGGCATTGCAATATAACCGCCGCGGTCTTCACTCTCGAGCTTCAGCAATAAACGCAACTGTGCAACCTGTAGTAGCTCTGCACTTTCTTCTGATAATGTGTTATCCGAAACCAATTGGTCTGAAAATTGATAGCGAGTTATTGTTGTACTATCGGCGGTTGCAATATCAACGCTATTCACCTTCTCGAAGGCAAGACACAGAAATACCTGTTGCTCACGGCACGATTTAGGTATCTCAATAACAGATGGTATTAAGTCATTCATTGGCAACTCAAGCAATGTCCCATCCGGTAAAATCCCCTGTAATGAAGTAATACCAAACTGAGAAAATTTTGTTGCTTTGTCATCAATTTCTAAATCTGAGACTCCCCAAGGGAAAAGTGACAACATCGCATTGCACTTTTGCTGCATATTAGAAAAGTAACGTTCTTGCTGCTGAAAGTGTTGTGGACGTAGAAACGTTCCTTCAGTCCAAGCTATCTTGCTAAAATGACTCATTTAAACAACTCCATTATGAGATATTAGCGCTTCGTTGCCGCTTCGGTGTCTCGGTCTCTGATATAGACCGCTAGTTTATCGATATAAACATACGCATCATCATATCCAGTAGGATCCGCATCAATTACAGCATGCCAACGTGCGCCCTCTACATCCCTGTAGGCGACTAAAATCGCAACAGCTTTCGTTGTTGGTTGTAAAAACATTTCATACTCTAAACGAGCACCGGGCTCAAAAACTAATTCATCTTTTTTGATTAAGTCCGTTCTTAATGTTTCGCTCGCATTATCATATAGTGCAAAAAAGTCCTGATTCTCAAAGACCGTTTTTGATGCTAACTCATACACATTTACAATAACCGGCGAAGCTCGACCATCACTATCAGGATTAATATCGTTAGCAATACGAAAGTTCATCGTTGTTGAAGGCGGAAAAGCCGAATAAAAAGTTTGACATCCGATTAAGCTCATAGACATCACTACGCCTAGTAATGCTTTATAATTAAACATTAATTACAACTCCTTTGTTATTAATAACACTGCACTATTCATCTATTATTCATAAAAGCATCATATGCATTTACAAACTCATCACTTATGTTACTATTCTCTATATTGACTTCATCAACTAATCCATTATGTTTAAGTTGATAAATATTCCAAAATCTCGCTTTCCTCTGTGCAGGGTTTAACTTATCGAGCAATGATTCGCTATAATCTTGTTTTGCAATTTCTGTGGGTGACAATTGAATTAAAATACCATTCACAGCCCCTTTTGCGCCTGCAATAATGGCAGATTCGTGACGATTAATATCGTTAAACGCCTCTTGTATCGCTTGCTTTGCAGGCATGAAACTTAACGTAGACCGATTAAACAAATTATGAAATGCATCATCAATTGAGGCAGAAAATTTCAGTGGATTATTTTCTTTCTGCTGAAACGTGGTTTGATTCACTCTAAAGTTACTCTTAACTTCAGATCTTGTTCGCATAATCTGGACCAAACCTGATAATGATTCTTGCAATGCAACACCTAGCTGTTCCCACCACTCATCAGAATTCTCAAGATACTGTTCATAATTATCGATTCCTAACCCTCTTAAAAATGCGACACTGGCATTACGTCCATCTTGTTGAGATAAGAATGGGATAGCTATTTTCTGCCCTACTTTAATTTCTTCATGTTTCTCATCAAATGCTTTACTGCTCAAACTTTCAGGAATAGTGTCGAACTGCTCCTCATTACTGGTCCATTGCTGCTCCCACTCATCAGGGATCAAGGTACTAGGTGCCATAAAATGTTGTGCAAGAGGATCATTATCACTACGTTCAATAATTGACGATATAGCAATACCGTCAGGAAAACTCTTTATGGGGGCCTGAATACTATTAATTGAAACTCCATCTCCAGAATCTAATAATGACAGATTCTGCAATGTATTCTTTTGATTATGAATGGGTTTATTAACCTGAGGCATATCTGAATGGCTTTTTGTGTTTAGCTCACAAATAGAAACCTTAACTTCATAATCCCCGAGACAAAAGACATCTCCTTCTGCTAATGGAGTTTGATTTTCTTGCCCTATTGGCTCAACTGAACGATTGAGAAACAGTCCATTTGTAGACTGATCTTTAATAAAAAAGCGCTCATTTTCAAAAATGATTAAAGCATGAATACCAGAAACAACGCGCTCGGGATCAGGTAAGTACCAATCAGCCTTTTCAGAACGACCAAGACTGCCACCGCTCGTGCCAAATCGCTTAACTGATATTTGGCGTGGTGAAAGTCGATGATAACTTACGACTGATAATTCGATGAATGTATCATTTTGATGCACTTAATACTCCTGTATTACAACTCCATCCCATGGGCTCAGCACAATAAGTATGAGTTATTGTGTGATGGCAGAGACTAATTTTAAAAAAAGTTCATGTCAACAAAACTAGAGCACATAGGAAAATATTAGAAAGAGCATTGGCGACAATATGACTAAAATCATAAGTTAAATTATATGGTTACAAAATAAAATATATAAATACCACAATGTCATTCTTTAGTATTAAATTTAAATACCAACTTTAGCCCAAAAGTACCAATATTGATTAAAGTACTCGATGGCTAAATGCTATTACTTTTGTTAAAAATTATAATTTCAAGAATACGGTATAACTGTGGTGGGGAATTAATTTAGGCGGAAATTTAACAAGTGCTATTTGACTACAAACAAAGCGAACTGTAATATGTTTCACTTTATTAAAAGTGATAAATCTATTCACCATTAATTCTTTGGACTATATGGATAATAGTTCTTTCTAAGATCCATAACAGGAGTGTGGCATGCTTGATTCTGGGAGAGTGGGACTGGCTGATGAAACTGACGAATCATCTGAGACTTCTACTCAAATAAACACTAACATTAACAACTCTTCAGAAGAATTAGACATATCAGATAAAACACTCTTTATTAAATCCCCTACAACTATTCCTTTCGTAGACACTCCCTCTGTTTCCCTAGAAGGTTCCACATTAAAAAATCGTTATTACTTAGAAAGTAAGATTGGTTCTGGTGGTATGAGTGATGTTTATAGAGCGAAGGATATTTTCCTTGAAAATGCTGGGATAAAAGATAACCACGTTGTTATTAAAGTACTGCAATCACAATTTGTAAATCAGCCAGAAGCATTACAACTCCTATTAGAAGAAGCGCATAAAACCCAGCTGCTGTCACACCCTAATATAGTGAGTGTGTTTGATGTTGATTCAGATCAAGACAGATACTTTATCGTTATGGAGTATCTTGATGGCGAAAGCTTAGACCAGATCATAAAACGTTATAAGCCCAAGGGTTTAAGTCTTACAGCTGCGATGAAGTTACTAGAGCAAATCGCAGATGCATTAAATTATGCACACAAAAAAGGCATAGTTCATGCTGATCTAAAACCTGCAAATATTATGGTTGATCGACATGGACATATTAAAATACTCGATTTTGGCGTTGCACATCGCATGCAACTAAATTATGACGCGTATGCCGCAGCCCCTTTATCACAGAATGCGCCAATTAATGGCTTTACACCTGCCTATGCAAGTACAGATTTGCTTGCAGAAAAGACACCTGCTGTCTCTGATGATGTTTTCTCGTTTGCCTGTGTAACCTATGAGCTTCTTACTAGCAAACATCCTTTTGATCGTATGCCTGCCGATAAGGCACAAGCGCAAAATAAAATTGCATCAAAGCCATCCCACCTAAATGCATTAAAGTGGTTAGCGCTAAAAAAAGCACTTAACTTTAATACTGCTGATAGAAATATCTCCATATCAAGCTTAATGACACACCTCAAGCGCGAACTCTGGAAACCTACGCTGGCAACAATAGCGGTACTAGCAGTATTAGGTGGCGTGAGTTATCAACTTTATGCACAGGAAAACAAGGTTGCACAAGTACAAGCAAAACAAACACAATTTGAACTAGATAGTCGTCAGCTGTTAGCACTTGCTGATCTCGACGCCAAACAGTTTCTTGCAACCTTACCAAGTCTTGAGATGCAAGACCCAATCATCCGTGCTGGACTACTTAGACAGCAAAGAGAGAACATTTTTAGCTATGTTGAGCAGCAAGTGGATCTCATATTCACTGACAAACAACATGATTATCCAGATTACCCTAAGATGCAAAGCTTGCTCAGTGAAGCAAGAGCCCTCTATCCCGACTCCTATTTCTTACTCACGTTGAATAATAATATGGTTCGTGGGAAACAAACTGCGATTGATGTCTTACGTGAACAATTAGCGAGTTTCTTATTACAACAGAATTACTCACACCAAACGAATGGCAATGATATCTATAAAATTGCAGCTAATTTTGAACATATAGATCCACAATATAGCATTCAGCTACAAGACAACGAAATACAGGCTTTTATCCAAGCATTTGATCAAGCTAAGCAAGCGTTAGATCCCATTGTACTAGAACAACTTATTAATGCTGGGAACCTGCTTTTTTCAAGTACAGAACAAACTAAAGCATTAATATCTCAAGGTAATCAGCTTAAAACCGCTGTAAAAGCAATGTCTATTTACCATCAAGCCATTGCGAAAGGTCAACAAGCCGCATTTCCCTATTCAGATGCCACTGTTTTCTATCAAAATGCCTTTACTACTCTGGAAAACTTGTTAGTCACCAGTAAAAATAGTGCTGACGTGGATGAGGTTTATCAGCGCTTTGAAGCTTATACACCCATAGTTCCATCTGACTTTTCTCCCTACAATGAACTACGTAAGCAACTGGCAGATAAATATCTCAATTTGGGTAGCCAATTACTTGAAGCTCGGAAAGTAAAAGATGCTGAACGCCAAATACGCAGAGCCAATGAGCTGATGAATAACAAATAGTCACTTTTAAACGCGTTCAACAGTTTTAACATGGAGCAGTGAAACGGATGTCTTATGCAAATTACGACGGCGTAATGGTT
The DNA here is from genome assembly GCF_025654245.1 of Shewanella sp. SM29. Taxonomy (NCBI): domain Bacteria; kingdom Pseudomonadati; phylum Pseudomonadota; class Gammaproteobacteria; order Alteromonadales; family Shewanellaceae; genus Shewanella; species Shewanella sp. SM29. The sequence continues at coordinate 1,799 of NZ_JAKKRN010000020.1, read as the reverse complement.
GAGGATATATGGGGGAAAACGTACCTCATCAGCAATTGCCCCTTTGCCAGAATGGATTTGGGAGAGGATCACCTCTCCTCAGTTCAGGATGTTATTTTTGGTCGCCAATTTTTATATAAACTGCAACCTGAGTGGCAGCAGGATGCCGTGTTTCGAAAACTCTATTTGCAAGCCATGCCTTGGTGCCAGAAGCTTTCGAGCTTAAACACCCTGCAAGTGGTACAGGCCGTTATCGACTGTTTTATCTCTGGTAAGTTATTAGTCTGGCAATTAACCGACGGCTGGTCAAAACCGCCTGCAGGTTCCCTAGGTATAGGCGGTTTAGTGCCGCTTGCCGGCAGTGTACTATCTGCCACAGTTAACAGTAACACCACCAGTCAGAGCCGCTCAGCGCCACCGTTCGTTGCCGCCCCTATCGCACAAACTCAATCCCATGAATCACCTATTGATAACATCGTGGGGGGCGCCAAACAAGTCGTTAATGATCTCATCGCTATGCAACGCGCAGGACAGGCTGAATTTTTTGCCGAGCAAGGTATTATCAAGTTAACGGATACTCAGACTAATCAACTATTAACACCAGAGGAAGTCCGCGAACGTTATGCTGGCATAGTCACCTTCGATATCGATACCGCCGAGCAAGCAGGGGCCGATACGATTCAGGAGGTGCCGGGCTACAGCGCTGCGCTATTTGCTGTCGAATTGGCGAGTTCAAAGTTCAAGAAACTGCTCACCGACCCCAAAGGCCTATACAAAGAATTGACTAAAGTGGTCGAAGATGCAGTGAAAGATGCCCGAAGTCCCGCAGAAGCCTTGGGGCATTTAGGCGGCAACCATGCTGTAAAGCGTTTAGAACTTACGCCTGACGAGCGCTTCGCTAACCGTTACCATGGCCCCGATGGGATGTACTATGATGCCAATGGTAAGAGAGTCGAAGCTGAGTTCAAAGGCTATAACAAAGACAGTACCGCGCTAAGCAGTAACACCAACCGGCAAAAACAGGGTTCTAATGAAAAAAACCGTACCCGCGCAAAAAAGATGACTGACAAAAAAGGTAAAGTAGACCAGCCATCCAATCGCCAAGGTGGAGCTTATACACAAGATGAGCAAGCACTTTGGAACGAGATTTTGGATTCTGAAGGTCGAAAAAATCATCTGGCAGTTTTTACTAACACCGAAACCGGTCAGGTTCGCGCCTTTAGCCAAGATAAAGACGGTAACCTTATAGACAAAGTGTTGGATGAGCCTATTCCCCATTTTAATGATGCAAAAGATATTATTAATAACGCCTTTTCAGGGAAAAAATAACCATGGCTGATAAGAAAGTCCCCCAAATGACACTGGCTGAAATTGAGCAGGGTATTAAATCTAATCAAGAGCTTATTGAACGCGCAAAAGGTCTTAAAGAAGCCGGCTTTTACGAGCAGAATGAGATTGAAGCAGAGACAGTTTATGCGGGTTGGTCGATGAAATACGCTGGCCTCGGCATGGCCTATGCGTTGCATGGCGATTGGGACTTAGCTAAGGAAGCCTTTCAAACCGCCGCAGAATATAAAATTAAACCACTGTTAATGGCTTACGACCCTAACTATCCAGATTTCCTTGGTGATAATATCGCCGAAGGAGGGCAATCTCATAACGTTGTTGATTGCTTTAGTTACGCCATGGCCGCAGGGGATTTAGCCATAGCGAAGCAAGCTTGTGCGTTATTTCCTGCGGAGTGGCGCCCCCGCAATAGTAAACCAGATACGACTGATGACTTAGTGCATGCCTTACATGCGTGGTTTAGCGGCGATAAG
>NZ_JAKKRN010000019.1:0-95644 GCF_025654245.1 Shewanella sp. SM29 | reverse complement strand
ACATTTGGCTTTATGGGGCATTATTATCAACGACCAAAGCGTGTTCGATACAGGCATTCAAAAGCAGTTGGAGATTTGTCACCATGAAGCCCGTTATGGTGAATGGAAGGGCATGGTTGAAGGCCATTTCGCAGAATATGCTTTGGCCCTTACCAATTTAGCGATTCAGGCGGGGATGAAACACCGAGTTATTGACCCTTTCATTCCAGAAGGGCTTGTTTGGCAGCAACCGCTTTAAGCCATGCTACGTGCCACTAATGGCACCGTGTTGGAATATCTAGTGGTCGAAGCCAAGGGGCCTGAGGTAAGTTACAGCCAACTAGTCTAGAAGAAGCCGCCAGCATCCTGGCGGCGATCCTGACCCCAGACTTTTCCGAGGATTATGCCGGTTTCATGGCCAGTTATGCAGGTACCGGGAAAGATTTTCACAACAGAGATGCGGTAGGCCAATATGCCAGCAAGACCATCCAGGATCACGAGCTGCGAACATTGAGCCCTGCCAGGCACGTGATGCAGGAAGAATTCGGTGCCAATCCCCTGTTCGCGGGCAACGGCTTGACTAAGGTCGATAAGAACAACCGCTATGCCAAGGACATAGGCCAAAACTCCGGCGTAGTGGAGACCTTCACCTTCGAGCGCGATCCGCTCACCATAGACGAACTGCAGACTCTCGGCGCCGTAACCCTTATCCCGACTACTCCATTAAGGTGCTGATTAATAAAAGAATAAATGAATCCCCATGCAATTATTACACAGACAACTTACCCGCAGGCCATAAGCTCATCGCCAAGCTCGACTATCTGTTATTCAAGGATGAAATTTTATACATAGTGGCCTCCGCCAACGACTTTTACTTCATTAAAAAAAGCCCAGCAATGTTTCCGGAAGATGCCGACGAACCCGGCTTCGATGTGTTTCAAACAGGCTTCCCACGGGCGGCTTGGATGGTCGACAATATCGAGAATAAATTGTGGAAATCTGCCGCCGAAGGCGGTTTACCCTCGGGCACTTATTTCATCGACGAAGACGTCGACGGTGAAAACCTCAAGATCCGCCGCACTATGCATGTGGGCGCAGATCAAGATAAGGGCTTTGTGTTGATCAACTTCAGCCGGCCTCACCTCAAATTTACCGAAAAGAACTTCTAGGAGATAGACATCTCAGACCGCTTGTTGCTCGAAGGTGGTCTTCTTGATGTGCTGAAGCAACTTTAGCCATACACTCATTCCACTGGCAATTTAGCGATTTAGGCGGGGGATGAAACACTAGGTTGTTGGCCCTTTTATTCCACAAGGTTTTGTCTGGCAGACAACGCTTTTAGACTTATTCTGCTCAACTTTATAGATATAAAAAATGTTAAACTTTCGCCTATCGCCAAGCATCATACCTCCCATTAAGTACCATCATTCTTCTTCCTCGAAACCTAAAAAAGTCGAACATCAATACCATAGATGATCTCTTTAAAACCAAGCTTCAAGCATATTATCGAGAGTTTCACGCCCAATTTACAGCGAAACCGAAGTTAATCTAGCGTTACTCAAAGGATGCCACATCGTGATGAATACGTATGTAAGCAGTTGTGCAAAAATCTACGCCGAGGCTACTATAAATCCGCTCGTTTCACCCTCTGCTTGTGGGGTTTGAAATCTGTGAGGTCGTTTCTGATAGGGTTATATACAAGGATTGCTATCAGGCTTAAGTTCTTTCTGCTGACTGGCTTTAGGCCACTCACTTGGGCTAACCCCTTTGAATTAAGGTGTTAGCCCAAATTTGAAATGAATTTATCGGCGAATATGCTTCTGAGGGAGGAGTATATTCGCCATTTTTTCACAGAGTACACTCATTCATGGCATGCGCGAAACTACCATGAATAAGCCATGAATCTGACTCTTAGCTTTTATTGTATGCTCTTGGCTGTGATGAAATAGCTCACCACATAAAAGCAAAGTACAGTGCCAATCCATTGCTAGGCAAAACAATTAAAACAATAAGCACTCAAGGCAGAACGACTGCCGGCAACAGAAAGGAAGTTCAATGTCTTCGAATTACCAGCAAGATCCCCATCAAGCCGCAGCGCCTCAGTTGCCGCATGCATTCAAGCAACAACCTGAGTTGAGTTTCTGGCAAATTTTTAATATGTGTTTCGGTTTTTTAGGCATTCAATTTGGGTTTGCCCTGCAAAATGCCAACGTCAGCCGCATTTTTCAAACCTTGGGGGCTTCTATCGATGAAATTCCCATACTGTGGATTGCCGCACCACTGACGGGTTTATTGGTTCAACCTATTATTGGTTATTTGAGTGATAACACTTGGGGACGCCTCGGCCGTCGTCGCCCCTATTTTTTGATTGGCGCGATTTTTACTACCCTTGCCATTTTTATCATGCCGCACTCGCCTACCCTGTGGATTGCCGCCGGCATGTTATGGATCATGGATGCCTCGATCAACATCGCCATGGAGCCGTTTCGCGCCTTCGTCGGTGACAATTTACCGAAAAGCCAACGTACTCAAGGCTATGCCATGCAAAGCTTTTTCATCGGTATTGGCGCTGTGGTCGCTTCGGCCTTACCCTATATTTTGACTCACTTTTTTGATGTTGCGAATACTGCACCAGCGGGTGAAATTGCCGATTCAGTGCGTTATGCCTTCTATTTCGGTGGCACAGTATTATTGCTCGCCGTCAGTTGGACTGTCGTATCCTCAAGAGAATATTCCCCTGAAGAATTAGCAGCCTTTAACGCAAAACAAGTCGATGCTGAAGATGAAACCTTAGCCCGCACTCGTACCCGCAAGGACTATCAATTTGCCTCCTTCGTGTGGATGGGTCTCGGCGCCCTGCTCACCTTAGCTATTTGGGCGCAGCATTTAGACAAGCAGCTGTATATTTTGAGCTTAGGGATTTTCGCCTTTGGCCCATTACAACTGTATTGCGCGCTGCGTTTGGGCAATTCACAACCCGCTGAACGCAATAAGCTCGGCATGGTATTTAGCGTGGTCGATGACTTGTTCCATATGCCCAAAGCCATGCATCAACTGGCGATCGTGCAGTTTTTCTCTTGGTTCGCACTGTTTGCCATGTGGATTTACACCACTGCCGCCGTGACGTCTTACCATTTTGGCAGCAGCGATGTTTTGTCCCAAGCTTATAACGACGGCGCAGATTGGGTCGGCGTACTGTTCGCCTCCTACAATGGTTTTGCCGCCATTGCCGCGATTTTTATTCCTATGCTGGCTAAGCGTATTGGCATCAAGCTGACCCACACAGTCAATATGTTCTGTGGTGGTATAGGTTTAATTAGTTTCTTTTTTATTAAAGACCCAAGCCTGTTATGGCTGCCTATGATAGGTGTCGGTATCGCGTGGGCGTCAATTTTATCTGTGCCCTACGCCATGTTGTCGGGCATGTTACCCCCGCAAAAAATGGGCGTTTACATGGGGATTTTTAACTTCTTCATCGTCATCCCGCAGCTTCTTGCCGCCAGTGTGCTGGGTTTAGTGCTCAATGGTCTGTTCGATGGTCAACCTATTTATGCACTGATCACAGGTGGCGTCTTGATGATGTGTGCAGGCATTGCCGTATTATTTGTCGACCAAGACATTGTCGAACAAAATAACCCAAATAATCAAAGTGCAGCGATGAACCGCAAGACCCACTTAATCACGAAAGCCACAGGCAAATTAACAAATAAAAGTTAGCTCTTTATAGCAACGATACACAATAGCCGACATGCAGCAATGCATGTTAAGCGCGGTGAATTCGGTCATTTGGCTAATCACAGCAGCATAAAATATCTTTATCAATTCAATCACTATAAAAATAAAACCATTATTTGGGGAGAACGAGATGGAATCGAGTCCTACGCCGCAGCAGGATCTGCATACCAGCCAAAACCGTCACATACAAGCGTTAACAAGACGCAGCCGCCTAGCGCTTGCCGTCGCCGCAAGCCTATTAGGGATGATAGGGTTAGCGGCCTGTTCACCCACATCGAATTCAGCAACAACTGCCACAAGTGTGAATGCCGCGCCAAGTGTGCAGCAGGTTGCGCCCGGCGCACCGGGTAAAGCGCCGACTTGGGCATTTTCGGGTAAAACTGGTATTGGGACGTCTTACGAGCCTTATACCCAAGGTCAATATCAAGATGCCAAGCAAAATCCCATTAGCCGCGTTTGGTTCTCCCTCGCCCAAGGTATTTTAACCGAAACCATGTATGGTCTTATCCATAATGCGCAGCTCAAAGAACTGCAATTTGTGGTCACAGGTAATGGCTTTGTCGATACCGAAAAAGAGAACACCATCAGCAGCATAGAATATTTAGATACAGATGCTAATGGTCGCCCGCAATCCCTTGCCTATAAAATTATCAATAAAGATGTTGAAGGTAAGTATCAGATTGAAAAGCATATCTTTACCGATCCCGACCGCGACACTTTGATGATGCGTGTCACCTTTACCGCCTTTGAAGATGGCATTACACCGCATTTGTATGTCAATCCGCATATCGACAATGCGGGCGCCAATGATATCGGCCGCATCGACACTCATACTGACAGTCATGCCAACACTCATGCTAATAATCAGGCGCTGGTGGCCTATACCGCCGCCAAAGACAGTAGCGTAATGACGGTAAAATCCGATCTGAATTTTGTGCAGGCTACGACTGGCTTTGTCGGTGTTTCCGATGGCCTAGCCGATTTGGCCGATAACGGCAAACTCGATACGCCCTATCAAACGACCAGTGCGCAAGATAAATCGACCGTTGGCAATATCGCCTTTACCGCAAGCTACCCAACGCTCATCAAAGCCAAACCCGTCACTTTTAATCTCGCCATCGGTTTTGGTAAAGACGAAATCCAGAGTTTAGCCAATGCCGATGCCAGCTTAGCCGCAGGTTATGATGCTGTGCTCAGCCATTACAATGCAGGCTGGCAGGGTTACCTAAGCTCACTGCCCGCCATCGCTAACATGGCCAACAACACCACAGATAACGGCAAGCTGCTGTATACCAGCGCTATGGTCTTGAAAGCGCAGGAAGATAAAACCTATGCCGGCGCACTGATCGCTTCACTTTCTAACCCTTGGGGCGATACGGTTTCGGCAGCCGTGCCGAGCACTGGCTATAAAGCAGTATGGCCGCGTGACTTTTACCAATGCGCCATGGCATTCCTCGCCATGGGTGACACACAAACGCCCAAGGTGGCCTTCGAATACCTGAAAAAAGTGCAAGTGACCGAAAAGACGCCCGGCTATACGGGTACGCCCGGTTGGTTCCTGCAAAAAACCCATGTGGATGGCCAAATTGAATGGGTCGGCGTGCAGCTCGATCAAACCGCCATGCCGATCATGCTCGGCTGGAAACTCTGGCAAGCGGGCGTACTCACCCCTGATGAGATCAGTCACTGGTATCAAGAGATGCTCAAAGGTGCAGCGGACTTTTTGATCAGCGGCGGTGACGTCAATCTGGATTGGAATCACACCCAAATCACCCCACCTAAAACTCAGCAAGAACGTTGGGAAGAACAAGCGGGTTACTCCCCCTCAACAACGGCTGCCGTGATCGCCGGTCTTGTTGCCGCGAGTGAAATTGCCAAAGAAGCTAAAGATATTACTTCAAGCGCCCGTTATCTTACCGCCGCCAAAGACTTAAGTCATAGTTTAGAAAAACACTTAGTCACCACCCAAGGGCTATTGAAAAACAGCGCAGATGTCAGCGCGCCTTACTATTTACGTTTAAGCCCGAATGGCGAGCCAAACACTAGCGATACACTGGCGGCAAATAACGGTAAGCAAGGTTTAGATCAACGTCAGATCCTCGATGGCGGATTTTTAGAACTAGTGCGTTATGGCGTGCGCGGTGCAACTGACAAGCTCATCAATCAAAGCCTTCAACTGATTGATAATACAGAGCTTGAGCACAACCTACGCATAAAATACGTGTTTACCGCCAAAGATGGCAGCACTATCCCAGGCTTTAGACGTTATGGTAACGACGGCTACGGTGAGGATACGGTTTCTGGCAAAAACTACGCAGAATCCGGCAGCAACAGCGCCGATCAACGCGGCCGAATCTGGCCCTTCTTCACCGGCGAGCGCGGTCATTTTGAATTAGCACTCGCCCAAGCAAAAGGCGAGCTAACAGGCAATAACGCGCAGCAAACCAAGCAGCAGTTAATCAACACCTATGTGCAAGGCATGGAAACCTTTGCGAATGCGGGCATGATGTTACCCGAGCAAGCGTGGGACGGTGTCGGCGATGCCACCCGCTATCATTACCAACTCGGACAAGGCACCAACTCTGCCACACCGCTCGCCTGGACCCATGCAGAATACATCAAACTGGTGCGCTCAATGACCGATGGCCAAGTCTGGGATTATTACCCTATCGTCCCAGCGGCATTGAAATGACAAGTTGAAATAGCCAATTAAAATAGCGCATTAGCTTAAGACACTTTGATAAATTGCAGGCTAGAACAACATCCTAGATATTGTTCTAGCTTTTTTATAGACGGTTTTATGATGCCTGATTTAGCTCCCGCTTTTCATAGGCTTATGCTGCGGGTAATCTTGCGGCGTGCAACCAAATTGCATTTTAAAAGCGGCACTGAAACTGCTGACACTCAAATAACCTAAACTATGTGCCACCATAGTCGTGCTCTCCCCTTGGCTTAAGCTCTCAAGCGAATTTAACAAACGAAATCTTTGTCGCCATTGTCGATAAGTAAGCCCAGTTTCAGCTTTGAATAGTCGCTCAATCGTTCTCACACTCGCGCCGCCCATTTCGGCTAACTCGGTCAGTGAGTAACTCACTTTTGGACGTCGGATCAGCGTTTGGATCAAGCGGCTGAGTCTTGGATCTGAGCCTGCGGGTAAATGGGCATCCAGACTGTCCAGAGTTTGGAGCTCATCGATGGCAACCAAACCCAGCCGATGCAGTTGTCCACTGTCCATAAGATGTGAACTTTCACAAAGTTTAAGCACTAATTCGCGCATCAACGCTGTCATAGTCACCATCACCACTTGCGTATCCTGTGGCCTAACGCCATAGCTAGGGTCAATATAAATATTGCGAGTATGTGCGTGGGTTTCACTGTTCACTTGATGGGGCAAATTGCAAGGGATCCAAACGGCATGGGTTGAGGGTACCACCCAGACGGCATTTTCACTGCGAACACGTAACAAACCTTTGGCGGCCCAAAGTAGCTGACCCCGCGGGTGCGAGTGAGGCTCGATACCCGCTTCCGCCGCCATATTGCGAGTATGGGTCAGTACGGGCCGATTGGCATCTATGATAAACGCCGCATCACTGGGTGTTAACAATGTCGCTTTAGGAACATATTTTGACATATTACCCTCTTAAAACGCCAAACTAAGTCAGCTATCTTAGTAGGCATCTTTTACGTATTCAACCCAATAGGTCAGTAAACATGAAACGTTTTATTGGCGTTAAACAGCTAGCGTTTTTCAGTGCACTGTTGATCGCTACTTTACTTGCGCTTTTTCCGCTAAGTCAGCATCCCGCGGTGTTTTCCTACAGCGCAGGCGTAGTGTTAGTGACCTTGATGTTTTGGAGCACAGGTTTCTTCCCGCCCTTTATGGCGGGGTTAATCTTTTTTGCCCTTGCCACCATTTTTAAACTCATTGAGCCGAGTATACTTTTCTCCGGATTCGGCTCAACTGCGGTGTGGTTAATCATTTCGGGGTTTGTGATCGGCAGTGCCATCACTCAGTCTGGTTTAAGTCGCAGAATGGCCAGTTTGATTGCCCCCATACTGACCTCAAGTTATCCACGCTTAATTGCGGGTTTGGTCTTTAGTGCCGTGCTGCTTGGCTTTGTGATGCCCTCATCCGTTGGCCGTGCTGTGGTCATGGTGCCAATTGGTATGGCGTTAGCTGAGCAAGTCGGTTTTGCTCGTGGTAGCCATGGACGGATAGGCATTGCGACCGCCTTGGCACTGGCGTGCAACATGCCCAGTTTTGCCGTGTTGCCCGCGAATATTCCCAACATGATATTGGCAGGTTCCAGTGAGAATCTATTCAATATCCATTTTGGTTATACTGAGTATCTCTTATTGCATTTTCCAATCCTTGGCTTACTCAAATCAATATTGATTGTGGCGCTAGTCGTTTTCCTATTTCCTGCAAAAATTGATAACAACCAGCCTGAACGCGTTATTGAAAAAGAAGCTTATAACCTTGGTATGCAAAAGAAAGTTGCACTGTTACTGGCTATTACTTTGCTCTTTTGGGTGACTGACTCGCTGCACGGCATTAATCCCGCTTGGGTAGGATTAACAACGGCTATCTTGTTATTGCTCCCCAAATGGGGAGTGCTTGAGCCTAAGAGTTTTAATAGTTCAGTGGATTTGTCGACCGTCATTTTTGTCGCGGCGGCCTTAGGTCTGGGAGCATTGGTCAATCATTCCGGGCTCGGCACTGCGCTAGGTCAACTGTTCAGTGAATGGTTACCCTTGCAGCAAGGGGCATCGTTCCTGAATTTTATGTCGTTATCGTTAATCGCGACGCTAACGGGATTAGTGGCAACGGTTCCAGGCGTGCCGACTGTGTTATCCCCCATGGCGGCAGACTTTGCCAATGCAACTGGCTTCTCCACCCCTGCGGTATTAATGACGCAGGTGATCGGGTTTTCAACCGTGATTTTTCCTTATCAGGTGGCTCCTTTGATTTTGGCGATGCAATTATCCCAAGAGCCATTAACTAAACTACTTCGCATCACCTTACCGCTGGTGGCAATAACCATAATTGCGCTCATGCCACTGGATTATTTATGGTGGCTATGGCTAGGTTGGATTAACTAAATTGCGTTAACTAAAGCGGGTTAACTAAAGTGCGTTAACTGAATTAAATGGACGAAACGCTCACCCTTGGCGATATTCAAGCAGTCAAGGGTGCTTTAGAGCAGCCATCATCAATTGCTCAGCACTCGACAGCGCTTGGGTCGATAACACAACTCTCCCCACATAAATTCTTTCGATAAGCTTCATAGTTAGACTACACTGTTTATATGTACAGTATATTGTGATTTATTATTATGATGATCCTAGGCCGCTTCGCCAAACATACCCAATATCGGCTCTCGCTATTTAGCTCCTTGATTGCCGCAGGATTTCCGTCACCGGCCCAAGACTATGTAGAACAAACATTAGATCTCAATGAGTTATGCATCAAACATCCTGCCGCCACGTTTTTTGTCAAAGTCCAAGGGGATTCGATGATCGAAGCGGGGATTTTCTCCGGTGATATTTTGGTGGTAGATCGCTCACTACAGCCAGCCCACGGTGATACCGTTGTCGCAGCGGTGAACGGTGAGTTTACCGTAAAGCAATTACAGCTACGCCCTGTGGTGCAATTGCTACCACGTAATACCTTATTCTCCCCGATCGCCATCAATGATGAGTCTGAGTTAAACATCTTTGGGGTAGTGACCAACGTGGTGAAAAAGCTCAAATGACGCCCTCACTATTCGCCCTCGTCGATTGCAATAATTTTTATGCCTCCTGTGAGCGGATGTTTAGGCCGGATTTGGTTGGCAAGCCGATTGTGGTGTTATCCAACAATGATGGCTGCGTCGTCGCCCGCTCCGTAGAAGCCAAACAACTTGGCATCAAGATGGCGGTGCCTGTATATCAAATAGCAAACCAACTCCGCCAGCATCAGGTTGCGGTATTCTCCTCCAACTATGCACTCTATGCCGACATGTCAAACAGAGTGATGACCACCTTAGAGCAAATGGTGCCGAAAGTAGAAGTGTATAGTATTGATGAAGCGTTTTTAGATCTATCACGCATCGATAAATGCACCGATATTCATCAGCTTGCATTAGATATTTATCAGCGAATACCGCAATGGACAGGGATCAGTGTTTGCGTTGGCATTGGGCCGACAAAGACCCTCGCCAAACTGGCAAACTATGCTGCTAAGCGTTATCCAGCAACCCGGGGCGTGGTTGATTTGCGCGACCGTGAACGCCAACGACGACTCATGGCGCTTATCCCTGTCGAAGAAGTCTGGGGAATAGGCCGTAGGCTTACAAAACGCTTGAACATCATGGGTATAAATACCGCGTTGCAATTGGCGGATGCGCATCCAAAGCTTATCCGCGACACCTTTTCTGTCACCGTTGAGCGCACGGTACGCGAACTTAACGGCATTACCTGTGATGACATACAAGAGGTCGCCGCCACTAAGCAACAAATTATCAGCTCCCGCTCCTTTGGCAGTCGTATTGATAACTTGGAAACGATGCAACAGGCAATCAATGAATACACTTTTAGGGCCTGTGAAAAACTGCGCTCCGAGCGCCAGTACGCTAAAGCGATGTCAGTATTTGTCCGTACTAGCCCTTTTAGCGATGCAAGTCCCCAGTACAGCAAATCGCTGTCGGGCAGTTTAGTTCGCCCCAGCAATGATACGCGGGATTTTGTCACCCTTGGCCAAAGCCTACTGCAACGCATTTGGCGTGAAGGTCATGCCTATGCAAAGGCTGGTGTCATGTTAGGGGATTTTTTTGGTGCAGGCGTGTTTCAACTCGGATTATTCGATGACGTCACGCCTAGGCCTAAAAGCAAGGAGCTAATGCAGTTACTCGATAAAGTGAACCACAGCGGCCGCGGAAAAATTTGGTTTGCAGGACAAGGTATTGACCCAACTTGGGGGATAAAACGTGAACAGCTCTCCCCGCGCTACACCACCCAATGGGCACAACTGCCCATAGTGACATAATCAGCAAATCCAGAGGCTAAATGACCATCTGCGAATCGCATTAATACTCTAGGCATTGGTTATTCAGTGAAGCTCACTCCACTCCTGACGACATTAATCAGAATAGGCTTATCGGCCTAAACCCATCTCACTAAGACTGTGCCAGCAAAACTCATCTCGCTTGGTAAAATACTTTTAAAAACCAATGTTTAACATTAAAAATGATAAGACAATGAACGCAGTAGAAATATGACTAAAGCAATAACGCAGACTTGCAAGCCTTCGCGATCTTAAAAAGATAAGCAAGGGCAAGCATGAGCTTGCCCTAAACATAGATGCGGCTTTCAACATTATTCTGTTTTAAATCTCAACTAACACTAGAATGCATCCAACACTATAATCCAACGATTGCAAAACCGACTTAACACTAAAATCCATCGGCGTTAGCGCTAAAATGGTATCAACATCCATCATGCTTTGCCTATTATCTCAGCCTTAACACTCTTCATCACTCAGGTCTTCAAAGTACCAGTAACCGAGGTTCACCCACTCAGTCAGCTGCGTAAGCAAATCGGCATCGGCTAACCAGGGGGCTAAGGCGGTTTTATCTAACTGATTGCTATCACACAGGAGTGGGATCAGCGCAGCCAATTCAGCTGAAAGCTGATACTTATCACCATTAATATAGACAACGCCTTGTCCCACATTGATATCAAAATACAAACAACGCAGTCCGCCGAGGCGAATAAGCGGCTGCTCATCGAGCCAAGCGAGCACTTCGTCTTGCGTGATGTCCAACGGCTCATCGGGTAAATCGAGGGCGCATTTAGATTGAGTTAAATAGCGGCCCGAAAACTCGCTCACCAGTTCATCGGTTAACATATTAGTCAGTTGCGTACGTAACCGCGCTAAATCACGATTATCGACACAACCACTGCGCGTTGTCAGCTCGCGGTCTGGATCTTCAATCTGCTGTGTGCCTAAATCTTGCTCAGACAGATGATCGGCCAAAGCACTTACCATATCTTTGGCGGAAGCTGTACGATAACCTACTGAAAAACTTAAAGACTGTTCTAAGGTTATGCCGTCATGGGGGAATCCAGGGGGAATATAAAGGATGTCGCCGGGCAACAACTCAGTATCGATAATCGGTTCAAAGGCTTCTGTGTGCAGCAAAGCGGGATGGGCGGCAAACTCTTTATGCGGCCCCAGATCGCCCACGCGCCAACGGCGACGTCCCGAACCTTGGCAAATAAACACATCATACAGATCGATATGCGGCCCCACTCCACCGCCAGGAGTGGCAAAACTCACCATCACATCATCTAAACGCCAGCGCGGAATAAAATCAAAACATTGGATCAGGGCTTCTGCATCGGGCACCCAGTTGTTCAAGGCTTGCACGATCAAAGTCCAATCCCGTTCACCGAGATGATCGTAGGAATCAAAAGGGCCAAATTCAGCCTGCCATTGCCCCGCCTGTTGGTACACTCGCCGAGATTCCACCAGCTCATCCATGGCTAAGCCGGCTAACTCTTCGGGCGAGATTAAATCTTGAAAATGTTTGAATCCTTGGCGGATAACCAAAGGTTTTTTCTGCCAATATTCTGCTAAAAATTGCGCGGGTGTTAAGCCATTAATATCGAGTTGCATGGGTCGCTCACAAACCAAACTGTTATTCATAGAGGTAAATGCTAACAGGAAGCGAAACCAAGAAAGCTCGACCGGATCAACAAAGCATTAAGTCTTTTATCAGCGTCAATGTGATAGTGAATTTACTAACGTATTGAATTACAATCGGCTTATCTAAAAGCGTTGCACTGTCAAAGACGGCAATGCTGACACATCATTTATAGAGTCCATGTAAGATCTATGCCTACATCTGCAGCTAACACTTTGGTCGTGCTCGACTTTGAAACCACAGGGCTATCGCCTAATCAAGGGGACCGCGCGATTGAAATCGGAGCTGTGCTGATTGAAAACGGCGTGATCACCCAAAGATTTTCAGAGTTGATGAACCCAGGATTTAGAATAAGTCGTTTTATTGAGGACTACACAGGGATCAGCAATCAAATGCTCAGGGATGCAGCGCCCTGCAATGAAGTGATGGCGCGTTTTGCCGACTTTATCGCCGATCATAACTTAGTCGCCCACAATGCGGCATTTGATCAGCGCTTTTTAGACGCGGAATTTGCCCAAATTCGCCATCGCTATCGAGGGCAATTTGGTTGCTCCTTGCTAGTGGCAAGACGTTTATATCAAGCGGCACCGAATCATCAGCTAGGTACTTTAGTGCGCTATAAACAGTTACCAAGCGATGGCACCTTTCACCGCGCCTTAGCCGATGCCGAAATGACTGGCCATTTGTGGCTGGCAATGCTGGCAGACCTTCAGCAAGAGTTCGGTCTCAATGCTCCCACCTTCGAGTTACTGCAAAAAATCGCCAAGAAAACCAAAGCAGATGTGCCGAAGTTTTTACGTCAATATGCGGTTTAGTGATCCCAAAAAGCAAAAATCCGATAAATCCAAGGATTATCGGCGATGTTTCAATAAGTAAATTAAGTGCTTAACGAGTTGCCAACCAATAGTAGCAAGCTGCTATTAAGTCCTAGCAATAACGGCCATCTATAACGGCTTAAGCGGCGTGCTATCTATTCCGCAGGAGCTACGAACCACTAAGGTCGTCGGAATAAGCTGCGCACTCACCTCTTGTCCGCGGATAAGTTTGAGTACACTGTCGACTAAAATTTCACCGGCTAATTGGGTATTCTGCTTAATGGTCGTTAATGGCGGATTGGCAAAACTCGCCACTGGAATATCATCATATCCCACCACTGCAACTTGTTCTGGGACTGAAATGCCCTTCTCTTTCAGCGCACGAATAGCACCAATGGCAATCAGATCGCTAGCAGCAAAAATAGCATCAAACTGTGCGCCTTTGGCCATCAATGCCATAGCCGCATCGTAACCAGCACTTTCAGTGCTAATTGCCGACACTTGCTTAGTGCGATCGACAGCAATATTCGCCATTTGCAGCGCCTTCACATGGCCTAAATATCTGTCCCTAAACTCAGGGCTGTGGCTTGAGGCATCGCCTAAAAAGGCAAAAGTTTTACGACCAAGGGAAATCAAGTGCTCTGTTGCAATCAAGCCGCCTTGATGATTATCACAACCAATGGAAAGTACTGACTTATTGTTATGCTCAGCACCCCAGATCACAAAATGAGTATTCTGCGCGAGCAATCGCTCCAACTTTTGCTCGTAGTCCATGTAGTCGCCGTAACCGAGCAAAATAATGCCGTCAGCTTTATTACTGTCTTCATAATCGGCGTGCCAATCGCTAGACAATTGCTGAAAAGAAACCAATAAATCATAACCTTGCTGCGCCGTTGCTCGGGTAATGGAGCCAAGCATAGACAGGAAAAAAGGATTGATTAACGAGTCATCGTTGGTGGGGTCTTCACACAATAACAGCGCTAAGGTATGGCTATTTTGGGTGCGAAGATTGCTGGCATTTTTATCGACCTTATAATTCAGCTCTTTGGCAATGGTTTGAATACGTTGGCGAGTTTCTAAATTGACTAACGGGCTGTTTCTAAGGGCACGGGAAACCGTTGACTGGGATACGCCAGCACGATAAGCAATATCAATCGAGGTCGCTTTCGATGCCATAAAGAGGATTTAACCTTAGTTATTATTTTGCGTCGATACTAAAACAGTTCCATCCACTTGTATAGACGAATGCGTTAACATCCGTCTTACATTAGAGACTCTGCTTAAATGCCAAGCTGATCGAGCAAATCATCGGCTTCATTATCAATGGCACGAGTCGCAATGGCGGGTTTATCGGCCATCTTAACCCAAGGCGAAACATTCGAATTTGAGTCGTTATTTCCCCCAATCGAACTGTGCTGCTCTAACAGACTATCGGGATCGAATTCTTCATCGTAGACAAATTCATCTAAGCGAATGAATTCAGTTTTGTCCATGGCAAACTCGAGGTAAAAAATATGGTTATTTTCAGTTCTAAACGACACTCTACGGGCAACCGCATCGTCTAAGTTAGCGTCGATTGATATAGTTAACTCTTTATTAATCGTCAACATTTTTGGTTGGCTTTGGCTGATGGATGTTTGCAATTCTTTTGAAATTTTATTAATAAAATCCCCTAAGATTTGGTTCATCAGTTCGCCCATCACATTACTCACTTCATCTGACGTATGCGAAAACGCGAGCTCAGACTCAGGCATGCCCATGTTCAGCATGTAGCGACGGTAGATTTCAATCGCCGCCGAAGCTGAAAAGTTGATCACAACCAGCCCTGAAAAACCACCGTCGAAAATCGAGAAACAACCGAGATCAGGTTTAAGACGAGTACGCGCAATACTTTGTACCATACCCGCATGGGTAACATTGCTGGCACTGGTGCTAGAAAGGACGTGGGCGACTGAGTGGCATAACTTCAGTAAAATATCATCCGACGTTACGATAGTATTTGTGGTCATAATCGATTCTCAAACTGAATAATGAATTAATCTTGCGCGTAAAAGCGTAAAAAATCAAAATTAAAACAATTGATTAGCCTAATATAGCAAGATGGCAAAATTAACATAATGCTAACTTATTGATATTTAATAGATCAGATAAAACCTTCAACATGAAACGACTTATAAAACGGACTAACTTAATAAGAACATGCCCCATAATGCAACAGATTAAAGTTCCCTATCACTATTCCCTGCTTTAGATCAAAGAAACTCATATTTTATAACGGCTTTTACTTAATTTATGTCACAGACGATTCAATTGAGATTGATTCGCAGGTATATTGATGCACAATAATAAGTCCTTAAGGAATCCAAATGATCACGTTTTTGCGCCGGTTTACCATTTTGCGCCGGTTTACCATTTTGCAACGCTTAATGATGATGCTCCTTATGGCCGCGATAGGGACTGTGTGTTTTGCCAGTTTTTCAATTAAAGAGCAGTACAGTAATTTAATTGAACAGAAATGGTTGCAGATAGACGGTCAGCTCGCCAGCATGTTAAGTGTGATAGATGTGCATCGTCAGGATGCGCTCAAAGGTAAGTTTAGTGAAGCAGAAGCTAAACAAATCGCCGCGGATTTAATCAATCAAACTCGCTATTCAGGTTCAGGCTACTTCATTGTTATTGATGATAATAATCAAATCCTCGCCCACGGGGATAGCGCAAATCTTATTGGCACCTCAGCATTAACCTTCAAGTTACCTAATGGCACAAATCCCTTAGCCACTATGCTGCCATTAGCGCGTGCTAAATCGAAAACGACCCTCGAATACCCTATCGCCGATCCTATGACCCGTGCGATAGAAGACAAGCTTGCTGAAGCCCGTTACTACCCGCAATGGGGCTGGACAGTCATCACAGGCGCCTATCTTAGCGATGTCAAAGCGAGCTTAAAGTCAGTCATTATCGACTATCTGATTATCATGTTTTTGATTTCAGTGCCGATTTTTGCCTTCTTCCTTGTGCTTAACCATTCCATCACCTCACCATTAAATGATGCTATTGATGCCCTTGAAGATATTGCCCAAGGCGAAGGCGACTTAAGTCAGCGCATTAATGCTCAAGGTAAAGATGAGATTGCCCATCTCGCCCGCGCCTTCAACATGTTCGCCCAAAAAATTGGCGACATGGTCGGCCATTTACAACCTTTAGGCCAAGCATTAGATAAAGATGCAAAACAGCTTTTGATTGCAGTTGAAGAGTCCAATCAGAGTGCTGAACATATCCACAGAGAAACAGGCAGCGTCGCCACAGCCGTCAATCAAATGCTGTCGACCACCCATGAAATGGCGAGCAACACCCAGCAAGCGGCCGATGCGGCGAACAGCGTAAAAGAACAAGCGCAGCAAAGCCAAGTCGTGATCGACAACACAGTCAGCAACACAGAAAAACTGGTGGCAGAATTAAAAGCCTCTGAAGTCATCACCCAAAAGCTGGGCGTCGCCTCACAGCAAATCGGTAGCATTCTCGATGTGATCCGCAGCATTGCCGAGCAGACCAACTTGCTCGCCCTCAATGCCGCCATTGAAGCTGCTCGAGCAGGGACCCACGGCCGTGGTTTTGCCGTGGTTGCCGATGAAGTCCGCGCCCTTGCTACTCGCACCCAAGACTCGACCAATGAGATCCAAAAAATCATTAGCGAGATCCAATCCGGTGTAGGCTCAGTGATGAAGAGCAACAATCAAACTCAACTGCAATCCGATGAGCTGCAGGCCCAAGCCCACGAAGCGGGTAAAGCCATGGCGGCGATTCTGCAATTAATTGCCCATATCAGTGACATGAACACACAATTAGCCAGCGCCACCGAAGAGCAATCACTGGTAACCGAAGAAATTAATCGAAATATTTGTAATATTTCGGAATTAACCGAAGTCTCAGTAAAAGCTAACGAAAGTAATAGTCATGCAGCTCAGTCACTGCAAGACATTAGCCAGGACATGTCCCGCACCTTAGGCCAGTTTAAAATCTAACTAAAGTGTATGAGAACGGCATGACTTGTCGATTGGGGCGCCATAGGGCGCCCTTTTCTTTGGGTAAACCTTCTGGTAACGCTTGTTAACCACTATCTCACCAACAATGAATTTCAACGACAAAATCCCATTAACCACAAATTCTCTGTCACGCTAACGTTTGATATGCGGTATGCTTTAGCCTTAAAAATCCAACCGAGACACTGCCATGCGAATGACCTTAGCCGTTCACCCTGAACAGTACACAATTCATAGCTTTAGCCCGAATGCCGTATTGCCCAGTGAGGTTTTTGCACAGGACATGTATTTCATTGGTAAGACCCAAGAAGGTTTATCTTTAGTCGTTTCCAGTGAAATGGAACTCGACAGCTTAGAGCAAGAACCGGGCTGGTGTTGCTTTGAAGTACTCGGGCCACTGGGATTTTCGATGACAGGCATTTTATCTAAAGTGTCTGGCACCTTAGCGGACGAACAAATCAGTATTTTTGCGATTTCGACCTTTGATACCGATTATATTTTAGTAAAAAATAATCGCCTCAAAAGTGCCATCGCCGCCTTGAAAAAACAGGGCTATCACATCATAGAATCGAAAGACGAAATGTAATACCCCTTTAAATATGAGCTCATCTACTATGTACGAAAAAACAGTCACCATTACCGCCAAACATGGCATTCACACCCGTCCAGCAGCCTTACTGGTTAAAGAAGCCAAAACCTTTGACTGTGATGTCATGGTCGAATGTAATGGTAAGCAAGCCAGTGCTAAGAGTCTGTTTAAGCTACAAACCTTAGGCTTATATTCTGGCGTCACGGTAAGAGTGTTTGCTGAAGGTGAACAGGCACAGGCCGCGGTTGAGAAAGTATCTGAGCTGCTCATTACCCTAAGCTAAGCCTTTTCTTACGCTAAAGTGCATTTATCTGCAGGTTTAACCAACACGCAAAAAACTCGTCTCGACCGTCTTTACATGCTAATGCTTTACATACAAACGCTTTACAAGCTTAGCGTCACTCAACTAGACTCGCTATCGCTAACGGACACTCAGTTCAGTGGTTAATTTAGGAAGGGATATGTCAATAACGGGGATTATAGTGTCATCGGGAATTGCCTTTGGACAGGCTCTTCACCTGCACCACACCGAACACCACCTCGATTATCGCCCTATTCCCCTGTCTAAAATCCCTCAACAACAGGGTAAATTTGCCAAAGCCTTGCAAGAACTACAGGCACAACTGACCCACAGCCAAGCTGCACTCGACAGCGACTCCGAAAATTATCAGTTGATCGAAGCCGACTTATTGTTATTAGAAGACGATGAATTAATCGAGCAAGTGAACGATGCTATTCGCACCTTACAATTGTCGGCAAGTGTGGCGGTTGAACGTATTTTTGCCCATCAGGCCAATGAGTTACAATCCTTAGATGATCCCTATTTAGCCAATAGAGCCCAAGATGTGCGCTGTTTAGGCCAAAGAGTCGTCGCGGCGATAAACGGCCATTTAGCTCAAGGGCTCGAAAAACTCGATAGACCCACTATCTTATTAGCGCAGGATTTGACCCCCGCCGAATTTGCCCTACTGCCGCGGGAAAACCTTTGCGGTATTGTACTGAAAACGGGCGGTTTAACGAGCCATACGGCCATTTTAGCCAGAGCAGCCGGCATTCCAGCCATCTTAAGTTGTCAGTTCGACGCAGACTCTATTCCCAACGGTACGCCCTTAGTGCTCGATGCGCTCGCGGGTGAACTTTGTGTCAATCCCAATCCAGACCAACAGGCAAGACTCACAGTCACCTTTCACCATGAACAAGCAAGGCGCGCAGCACTTCAAACTTACAAGGATGTCCCAGCGCAAACCCAAGACGGTCATACCGTGGGACTCATGGCAAACGTGGGTAATCTCAACGACATCACCCATGTCAGCGATGTCGGCGCCGATGGAATAGGTTTGTTTCGCACCGAATTTATGTTGATGAACGTCGCCACCCTGCCCGATGAAAAAGCCCAATACAGCTTATATTGCGATGCATTGCACGCCCTAGGCGGTAAAACCTTTACCATCCGTACCTTAGATATAGGTGCAGACAAAGAACTACCCTGTTTATGCCAAGAAATTGAAGATAATCCCGCCTTGGGTCTTCGCGGCATTCGCTACACCTTGGCGCACCCAGAATTATTTAAAACCCAATTGAGGGCCATTCTGCGTGCCGCTAACCATGGCCCGATCCGTTTGATGTTCCCTATGGTCAATCAAGTCGAAGAATTGGATGAGGTGTTTGCACTTATTGCCCAGTGCCAAGATGCCTTGGAAGAAGAAGAGAAAGGCTATGGCGAACTTAGCTACGGTATCGTTGTCGAAACCCCTGCTGCGGTATTCAACCTCAACGCTATGCTGCCAAGACTCGATTTTGTCAGCATTGGCACCAATGATTTAACCCAATATGCAATGGCAGCCGATAGGACAAACCCGCAGCTTACCCGTGACTATCCGTCCCTTTCGCCTGCCATTTTAGCCTTAATTAACATGACAATAACCCAAGCTAAGGCTGCTAATGTTAAAGTTTCTCTGTGCGGTGAACTCGCCAGTTCACCGCAAATTGCGCCGCTGTTAATCGGCATGGGATTGGACGAACTCAGTGTTAACTTAAGCTCACTCTTAGAAGTGAAAGCGGCCATTTGCCAAGGCAGCATCACACAATTTTCTGCATTAGCGCACACAGCATTACAACAAGATAGAATTGCAAGCTTACAGCAGTGTATAACAAGCTATAAATAGAGACATTTATTCGTTATGCTGCATTACAGAACAAAAACAATGACAAAAACAAGCAAAAGAGGCTCTAGATTATGGGATTTTTAAGCCGAATAAGGCGCTTGGTATCGGGCCAGACTCAATTAGCTGGCGGTATCATGGTATATGCCCCCGTTTCCGGGGATATCGTCGCCATTGAAAAAGTCCCCGACGTGGTTTTTGCTGAAAAGATTGTCGGTGATGGCATCGCTATCGCTCCCAAAGGCGAATTAATTCTGGCGCCTATCGACGGCACCATAGGTAAAATTTTTGAGACAAATCATGCGTTCAGCATTGAGTCTCCCCAAGGTTTAGAGCTATTTGTTCACTTTGGCGTCGGCACAGTCGAGCTGAGAGGTAAAGGGTTTAAACGTTTAGCCCAGGAAGGTCAAGAAGTGAAAGTCGGCGATCCGATCCTGTCATTCGATATTGATTACCTAAAAGATCAAGTCGACAGCCTACTCACTCCTGTCGTTTTGGCGAACATGGAAGATGTCAAATACCTCGACAAAGCCCAAGGCAGTGTCACCGCAGGCAAAGACGTGATCTTTACGGTACAGCTCTAATTAAGCTTTACCTTAAGTTTTTTTGAATTAGCAGTTTGAAAATACCCTTGATTAATATAGAAAGGCTGGCTCCCCCAAAGGCGCCAGCCTTTTATTTATCTCCACTTTCCGCGCGAAGAGGCCAGTCTGATAGTTGAAATATTTTCACCGCAAAACCGACATAATGTATCAAACTGATTTAAAAACAAAATATGCTATATATCAACCACCCAAATGTAGGATTGAGTAATAATCGAAAGCACGTTAGCAAGGTGGCGATTTGCAGGCCGAGTAGACTAAGTCAACAAGACTCCCTATCCGGTATGATGAGTGCTATGTGAGCGTCAGAGCATCGACTCACATTGGTCACAACAAACAAAAAGATCAATGCACCCGCTAGCTCTCGAACGAAATTATGACTATACCTCTAAAGGTGCTTTTAATATTACAGAGGAATAACAATGAAGTTCAGTCATAAGATTGTCGCCGCATCCTCTGCGTTACTGTTAGTGACAGTAACGCTTCTAACGACCAAACAATACTACTCGATTCAGAATGAAATGCAGGCACAGGTGGAAGCCAGTGTCACCGAAATCGTCGATGGGGTTAGAAATACGGTTTCATCGGAAATTGAAGCCCGTAAACAATTGGCAGCTTATACGACCAGCCTACTGGAACAAGATCTCACGCCCGCACACATCAGCGCAGTCATCACTCGCCCCATAGTTAAAAATGCATTTATTCTCGTCGGTTTAGGTTATGAAAAAGATGGCACGAATATCAATAATAATCCTAGCTGGGATCCGGGTGCGGGATGGAACCCAAGAGTAAGGCCTTGGTATCTCGATGCAAAACAAGCCGATAAATTAATCATCACGGCTCCCTATGCGGACTCAGCCTCCGGTGAAATTCTCGTCTCAATTGCGACGCCCGTGAAAGATCACGGTACATTCATCGGTGCCATTTTCTACGATGTTAGCTTGGTCGGGTTAGCCAAACTCGTCAATGAGGTCAAACTCTTCAACGCTGGCCATGTGTTTATTGTTTCTGGGGATGGAACGACCATAGCCCACCCAGAGGAAAAACGAAATGGCACTCTTATGGCCGATTATTTACCCAATGTCAAAGTGATGGAAACGCCACAAAAAGTAACCATAGAGGGAAAAAGCTTCACCTTGGATTTCTCACGCGTTGCGGGAGAGGACTGGTATGTTGGTGTTATCTTGGATGAGGAGATTGCCTATGCTGCAGTGACGGACTTACGCAATAGCTCTATTCTCTATTCCGTTATCGCCTTAATCATCAGTATCACAACCCTACTACTATTGATCACAACCTTAATGCGCCCATTACAAACATTAAACGATGCAATTCAAGATGTTGCTTCTGGCGAAGGTGATTTGACTCAACGCTTAAATACTAAAACAGACACTGAGTTTTCAGCGTTAGCCTTGGGATTCAATACCTTCACGGCAAATCTACAACAGTTGATCATTCAATCTAAATCCATTGGTCAGCTCATCCATAAAAGTTCAGAAATGACATCGCTAGAATTACAGCAATCTACTGATGCCATGAACTCGCAACTGCATGAACTAGAACAACTTGCAACTGCCATGCACGAAATGGCAACCACTTCAACTGACGTAGCCCGTAATGCCCAAGGCGCGGCTTCTGCTGCGAAAGAAGCAGATGAAGCGACAAGTGTAGGTTCTAAAATCGTCAGCGATACAACTGATGCCATTAATGCCCTGTCATCAAAAATCGATATGGCCGTCACTGAAGTCAAAACATTAGAATCTGCAACTGACAACATTGCCACAATATTGAAAGTGATCAATGACATTGCAGATCAAACAAATTTATTAGCCTTAAATGCCGCCATTGAGGCAGCAAGAGCCGGTGATTCTGGTCGTGGTTTTGCTGTGGTAGCAGATGAAGTCAGAACCCTCGCCCAAAGGACTCAACAATCTACAACTCAAATCCGTAACATGATAGAGCAACTTCAAGCAGGAGCAAGTGCTGTTGCAGAGGTAATGAGCCAAAGTAAAGATAATGCAGAAGATGCGGTTACACGCGCCCAAGGTGCTAATACCGCATTAAACAAAATTCGTGAAGCAATATTACAGATAAGTGATATGAACCTACAAATTGCCTCTGCAGCAGAAGAGCAGAGTTTAGTAGCTGAAGAAATTAACAATAATACTATCAGGATCAAAGATTTATCAGTCCAAGTTTCTGACACTGCAGTTCATGCAAATACAGCCATGCATACGCAAACTCAATACATCAAAGAACAAGATGCAATCCTTAATAAATTCATAGTCTAAGCCAGTGAGCCATGATTTTATCCATGGCTCACCATGACATCTACTAACAACAGGACCTCATCATGAGCAAAATAACGTTGTTCGTCATAGTTAGCATGCTTCAGATCCCACTACAGGCTAATGCCCAAACAACCACAGAAGAGTCGGAACGACTGCAACAACTCGAGCAAAGAGTTAAAGAGCTGGAGCAACAAGCCAAAGCGGAGCCTGCCAGTCCCTCATTGCAATCCTCCCTACAAGACAGTCGTTTTATCCTCTACGGTTCACTACGTCCGACCTTAGAATACCAAGACAAAGGTGAGGATGTGTGGGATATCGGCGATGCACTCTCCCGCTTAGGGGTTAAAGCTGAAACCGAGTTCGCCTCTGGTTGGCGTGCCATTGCCCAAGGTGAATGGAAAATCCGTCTCGATGACAATGGCCGATTCGGCGAGGCGAGACTCGCCTTTGCGGGGATAGATTCTCCCTATGGCAAGTTGACTTTTGGGCGCCAAAGGCCGGTGCAGTACACGTTAGTCGCTGAATATGTCGATATCTTTAACAATGCGAATAGCCCCTTTGGTTATAACCAAGAGAGTCCATTTTTTGTTGATAATGCCTTGATCTATGAGCTTAACATTAAGCCAATCACCTTAATGGCTTCAGCCATTTTTGATGGTAACTCAGGTGGCAGTGGTACCGATGTAATTAATGTCGGCGCAGGATTTAACCAGAGTGGATTTCACGTAGGTATCGCCTACTTACAACAAGATACCTATGTGAACGATATTATGACTGGAGAAGAACAACTGGCCGGGGGCGTCATTTCCTATGAATTTAGCAATGGCATATATGCCGCCGTTGGTTATCAGCATAAAGACTACGAATTTGAAACCGCAGTCAATAGAACCGGTAATACATTTGATAGCGCCATCGCGATTCCAGTTGCGAAAGCTTATAAGCTGAAACTAGGATACTTCAGGTTTGAAGATGGGATAGAAGATACCAGCAGCCAAAATTATGATGGCTACAATCTCACCTTAGAGTGGCAAGCCGCAACAAATGTCCGCATGCATTTAGAATATTTACAACAAAATAATGATCAACGTGAAGACGACACTATCATAGCCTTAGGCATTCGCTATGATTTTGATTTAAATTGGCAACTTTAGTCAACGCCATCCCATTACCGTTAAGCCCGCAGCGAACTCAATGAAGCGTGCTATACGGCATCAGTAAGCAGCAAGATATGACTAAACGCCCTGAGGGCGTTTGGTTACATAAAGTGACAGACATCACCCGATAATCCCAATACGCTTCAAGCACACTGACATTTTATGCTCACGCTATCTCAGCAACACATCCCACTTGTGACATGCGACGCACAATGCCACAATGCCAGCAAAATCAATGCTTGCAAGCCAAGCGTCCATCCACACTGGAGCATCATTTTGACCCTCTACGGTATTAAGAATTGCGATACAGTGCGTAAAGCACGTAAATGGATTGAAAATCATCAACTTCCAGTTCATTTCCATGATTTTAGAGATGACGGTCTACGTCAAGAAGACCTCGAATTCTGGTGTAACACATCAGGCTGGGAAACCGTATTCAATAAGCGCAGCACAAGCTTTCGTGCCCTCAGTGACGCAGATAAAACCAATATCGATCAAGCCAAAGCCATTCAACTTATGCTGGCGCAACCGACACTGATCAAACGCCCCGTCTTGGTCGTCGGTGAACAAGTGCTGATTGGCTTTGATGAAGCCGCCTATAAAAGAGTATTTTCACTATGATGCCAGCCGACGATTATCCCGTTACAGAACTGACAAAAGCGCTGATCGCCCGCCCTTCGGTGACACCGCTTGATGAAGGCTGCCAAACCTTAATGGCAGAAAAACTCAGCGCCATCGGCTTTAATATCGAACCTATGGTATTTGAAGACACCACCAATATGTGGGCTCGCCGTGGTAATGAAGGCCCCGTTTTTTGTTTTGCGGGCCACACAGACGTTGTGCCAACGGGCGATGTGAGCCGCTGGCACACGCCGCCTTTTGTGCCCACCATCATTGATGGCTACTTATATGGCCGCGGCGCAGCGGACATGAAAGGCTCACTGGCGGCTATGATCATTGCCACCGAACGCTTTGTGGCTAAACATCCCGATCATCGTGGCTCTATCGCCTTTTTGATCACCAGTGATGAAGAAGGTCCGTTCATCAACGGCACGACGCGAGTCATTGATACCTTAGAAGCGCGCAACGAGAAGATCACCTGGGCATTAGTCGGCGAACCTTCATCGACCCTAAAGCTGGGCGATGTGGTCAAAAATGGTCGCCGCGGCAGCTTAACTGGCAACTTAACCGTCAAAGGCATTCAAGGCCACGTGGCCTATCCACACCTTGCCGATAATCCAATCCACAAAGCCGCGCCTTTCTTGGCCGAGCTGAGTCAAATGCACTGGGATAATGGCAATGAGTTCTTTCCGCCCACCAGCTTCCA
The DNA here is from genome assembly GCF_025654245.1 of Shewanella sp. SM29. Lineage (NCBI taxonomy): Bacteria > Pseudomonadati > Pseudomonadota > Gammaproteobacteria > Alteromonadales > Shewanellaceae > Shewanella > Shewanella sp. SM29. Next base: position 70,263 of record NZ_JAKKRN010000019.1, on the reverse strand, counting down.
AATCGCCAATATTAATGGCGGCACAGGTGCATCAAATGTGATCCCTGGCGCACTGGAAGTGATGTTTAACTTCCGTTACTCCACCGAAGTGACCGCCGAAATCTTGATTGAGCGAGTTGAAACTCTATTGAAAGCCTATGAGCTAGACTACGATATCAGCTGGATTTTCAATGGCCTTCCCTTTTTAACCGGTGATGGTCCGCTCTTAGATGCTACCCGTATCGCGATCCGCCAAGTCACAGGTTATGAAACCGATCCACAAACCACAGGCGGCACGTCAGACGGTCGCTTTATCGCGCCAACGGGTGCAAAAGTGTTAGAGCTTGGCCCTGTCAACGCCACCATTCATAAAGTGAATGAATGCGTTAAAGTGGACGACCTTGAGCAGTTAGCCCTGTGTTATGAAGTCATTTTGGAACAATTACTGTGTTAGCACATCTTAAGATCCGTCCCGAAACCGCAAAGCTTTACGGCTTAAGCTCCTCTGAATTAGTGGATTATTTAAGCCCGTATCACCTTGGTTATCATAGCTTTGGGTTAGAGGAGAACACAGCTATCGCCTTTAAGTCTATGGCGGCAAAAGCTGAAGAAGCGGGCATAAAACTCGCGATTTGCTCGGCTCATCGTCCCTTTGAACGGCAACTGGCAATTTGGAATGCCAAGGCTAGCGGTAAACGCGCGGTATTGGATGCCAATGAGTTACCGGTCAATATTCAGGGCTTAAGTGACGATGCCATAGTTGACTTGATTTTGCTCTGGTCGGCGTTGCCCGGCGCTTCACGCCACCATTGGGGTACCGATCTCGATGTGTTCGATGCGGCTCAAATTGATGTTAAAGCTCTGCGCCTTGTTGAAGCTGAATATATTCAGGGTGGTCCCTGTGCTAAATTGCATGCTTGGCTGGTAGAAAATGCCCATGATTTTGGCTTTTACTTCCCATTTCAGCAGGGACAAAGTGCGGTAAGTCCTGAGCCTTGGCATATCAGCTATTTCCCTGTAGCGCAGTTATTGTTGCCACAATTCGATCGTGCCGAACTGGCAATCCTGTTAGAAAACAGTGATATGTTGCTAAAAGATGCAGTACTCGCCCGATTAGACAGTCTAATAGATGAATACGTGCTGCGTATCGCTCAGCCCTAATCACGAAATACTCGCCAAGGTCAGTCAACACAGGTTAAGCCTAGCGCAATATCGTCAAAATGGGCGCCAAAATGCGGTTTAACACAATGATATATTTGATTAAGTAGGTTTTATGGATTTTTCTTCACACCGTCAGCAGCTTGTTATTGCCGATCGAAAATTAAGTTACCTTGATGTCGGATCAGGCCCTGTATTGTTGTTTGGGCATAGTTATTTATGGGATAGCGCTATGTGGGCGCCTCAAATTGCCACCTTAAGCGCCCATTACCGATGCATAGTGCCTGAACTTTGGGGCCATGGTCAGTCAGATTTACTGCCCAATAACTGCAAAACGCTACTCGATATAGCCGATCAAATGCTTGAGCTAATGGATGCTCTTGAGATAACTCACTTTAGTGTTGTCGGACAATCTGTCGGTGCTATGTGGGGCGCAGAATTGGTACTGAAAGCACCAACAAGAGTTAAAACCCTCGTTATGCTCAACAGTTTTATCGGCTTCGAACCCGAAGTCACCCGTGCGAAATATGATGGCATGCTGGATATGATTACCGCCGCTAAGGCGATCCCTGCGCCGCTGATCAGTGCGATTTCACCTTTATTCTTCGCCAATGATGCCGCAAATAACACTCCTGAACTGGTTACTGGCTTTGAACAGTCACTTGCCAGTATCACAGCGGAGCAAATCCCCACGATAGTTAAACTTGGACGAATGATTTTTGGTCGTCGCGATACCATGGAATACGCCGAGCAATTGACGCTACCCTGCCTCATCATGGCTGGCGTGGAAGATAAGGCCCGCAGCGTATTGGAAAGTTACCTGATGAGTGATGCCATTGACGGCAGCCAACTTGTGCATATTCCTGCGGCAGGACACATATCAACTCTCGAACAAGCGGAATTTATTAACCAACATTTAGCCGATTTTCTGGCTAAACATTATTAATCAATCGCTAAATCTACGCTTCAAGGTGCGAAAACTCGCATCTTGAAGATGAGTATTTCTACTTAGCACATGTTACTAAGATGTGCTTATATCAATATTGCTCACCCATACTTAATTCCTATTTTATGGATAAATACATTAGGCTTTACTTTATTAAAGTCTGTTATTGAGCACGCCTCGTTTCATTAAACTCACCTGTGAAGCCTCTATTAACAAGTAAAGACCTTGTTTTTGTTCCAAGCGGCTTAAAAAATGTTGCACAAAGGTGAAATCCACTAATTATCAACTACCTTTATACTGTATTCCCTCAACAAGGTATTCTGCCATGAGAAAAAGTACAGTTGCCCTCTGCGTATTCAGCACACTTTATATACCGTCTCTTTATGCCGATGTTCAAATAAATGGATTTGCCTCTATTGTCGCGGGCTCAAGTCTAAGTGACGATAAAAGCTATTATGGTTACGATAAAGAACTCGATTTTAATAATGATTCCAAAGTTGCCTTACAATTTACCGCCGATCTTGGTAGTGGCTTAAGAGCTACTGCACAAGTGCTATCCAGAGGCAGTAACGATTATAGCGCTGAATTCGAATGGGCTTATATCTCCTATGACATCAGCGACAAACTTATGCTTATGGCGGGTCGCCAACGTTTTAATCTCTATAAATACTCCGATTATATTGATGTCGGCTATGCCTATCATTGGATCACTCCGCCCCGCGGAGTTTATTCACTGCCATTTAATTCAGGTGAAGGTGTAGGCTTAGTTTATGCCGATTTATGGGGTGATACTGAAGTAGGTTTGACCTATAAATACATTACCACTTCAGTTTCTGACTACTCGCCTACCGGTTCATCAACACCTCCTGCGCCCTTCTCCGCCGAGGGCCACATAATGAACTTTAACTTTGTAACCTCAGGGTTTGAGTACGGTTTAAATATTGGCATAGTCACCGATTTCTCCTACGAATTACCCGCACTGCTTGGCTTAGGCAATGCAATTTCTCAAACCGGACTCTTTACTCAGCAAGTGGTTGATGATCTTTTACCGATTAATGACAGCGCGTTACTCATTGGCGCGAATGTTAAATATGATGCTGAAAAATGGTTTATTTTGGCCGAATACACACGAATTGATGTCGATCCCAGTAGCTTTAATATTCAAGATTCAGCCTTTGTTTCCGGCGGGATCCGCTATCACGATTTCACCTTCCACTTAACCTACGGTATTGATAAAGGTGAGCCCCAATACGATGCCTATGACGCTATGTTACCTGTTTACAATGGTCTGCCACCGGCAAACCAAGCTGCACTCGCACCGCTTGTTTTTGGAACACAAGCGGCGCTTGAAGCACAGCAGGAAGACAGCGCCTACTACATCATAGGCACCCGCTGGGATTTCCATCCTTCTGCCGCACTGAAACTAGAGTACACCAACTACAGTAACGACAAACCGTCCTCCGATGAACAGTTGCTGAGTATGGCAATAGACTTAGTTTTTTAAGGAGTTAAGCATGAAACTATTAATAAGTTCTCGGTTGATGATAAAAACCTTAGTCGCCAGTGCGCTTCTACTTGGCAGTGCCTGTGTTCAAGCCGAAATTGCCGTCGTGGTGCACCCTTCTAATACGTCAGAAATTAGCGCTGCGGATATTTCACGGATCTATTTAGGCAAACTCAAGTCTTTCCCCAGTGGTGGCACTGTCGTCGCACTCGATCAACCTGAAGGCACGCCCGCACGTGATGCATTTGTTAAACAGATCCTTAATAAAACCGAGAGTCAGTTAAAAGCCTATTGGTCAAAACTGGTCTTTTCAGGCCAAGGTCAACCGCCCAAAGTCGTCGACTCCAGCGCTGAAATGCTCGCATTGATTGCCGCCAATCCCAATATGATCGGATTTGTTGACGTCAGCGAAGTCAACGATAGCGTGAAAGTGATCAGTAAGTTCTAACCCATACTGCATCATCCTTGTCCGCCTTAATCTGTGGCGGACAAGGTTTCCACTCAGCATTTGTGCGATATAAACAACAAACACACTATCAAAATCAAATGGTGCTTGAACCCTCAGAGAGGGCTTATCCATTTGCAGTACTATTAAGAAAAAATAATCTCGATTTTTCAATATCCTGATTCAAACCTTAATTGGATAGACCAGCAGAGCCAAATTTGCTGGTATACTCTTGCTCAAAATGTGCTGCTTGCATGAATTAGAGCATGAGAAGACATTTTATATGTCAATAAAACAATAGGTTAAAATGAAACTACTCAAACCTTTATTCGACAATAACCGCCGCTGGGCCGGACGTATACGCCAAGAAAATCCTGATTTTTTTGAACAATTAGCGAAACAGCAACATCCTGAATACCTGTGGATTGGCTGCTCAGATAGTCGCGTTCCCTCAAACCAAATCATTGATCTTATGCCCGGTGAAGTCTTTGTTCACCGTAATATCGCCAACATGGTGATCCATACCGATCTTAACTGCTTATCTGTACTGCAATACGCCGTCGATGTGCTCAAGGTGAAGCATATTATGGTGGTGGGTCACTACGGCTGCGGTGGTGTGCGCGCGGCCATGGGTCAGCAACGCTTAGGACTCATCGATAACTGGCTCGGGCATTTACGTGATATCTATCGTATTTATCAGGAAGAATTACAACAGATGGACGAAGCCAAACGTTTTGATCGTCTGTGCGAGCTAAACGTGATTGAGCAGGTTGCTAATGTGACCAGTTCAACCATAGTGCAAGAAGCCTGGGATCGCGGCCAAGAAGTGGCGGTACACGGCTGGATTTACGGCATTGATAACGGTTTACTGACAGATTTAGATGTCACGGTTGACCGTGAACATGGTCTAGCCAATCCACGCTAACGGCCTGAATATAGGCTTTTAACCCTTAGCTGAGTGTCATCTATGCTCAGATAAAACCTGCCCCTGTGCAGGTTTTTCTTTTTCCATGGCAATTTTCAGCAATAAAACATCGCAAGGGTCTATTACGCCAGTTATAATCCGCCAGTTAATTGCAGGCGACCTATGCGCCACAAATTCTAAGGAGATACCTTCCATGCCCGGTTTTGAATTATTTGGTCCTGAAGAGAAGCAGGAAGTCGCTGACGTTATGGAAAACGGTTTTACCTTCCGTTACAACTTCGACCATATGCGTAATGATCGCTGGAAGACGCGCGATATGGAGCAACTACTGTGCGAGAAGATGAACGTGAAGCATGCTCACCTTTTATCAAGCGGTACTGCTGCGCTGCAAACGGCCATGATGGCTGCAGGCATTGGGGCTGGCGATGAAGTTATCGTGCCACCTTTTACCTTTGTAGCCTCAGTTGAAGCGATTTTTATGGCAGGCGCGATTCCGATTTTTGCCGAAATAGATGAGACATTGTGTTTATCTCCAGAAGGTATCGAAGCCGCGATTACCCCACGCACTAAAGCCATCAACTTAGTGCACATGTGCGGTTCTATGGCGAAGATGGACGAGATCAAAGCCGTCTGTAAAAAACATAACTTACTGATTTTAGAAGATGCTTGCCAAGCCATCGGTGGTAGCTACAAGGGCCAAGCCCTAGGTACTATCGGTGATGTGGGTTGTTACTCATTCGATTCAGTCAAAACCATCACCTGTGGTGAAGGTGGCGCTGTGATCACTAACAACACAGAAATCTACAACAACGCGCACATGTTCTCAGATCACGGCCATGACCATATTGGTAAAGACCGCGGCGCAGAGTCACACCCTATCATTGGCTTGAACTTCCGTATTTCGGAAATGAATGCCGCCTTAGGGTTAGCGCAGTTACGTAAACTCGATACCATTATCGATATTCAACGTAAAAACAAAAAGACCATTAAAGATGCAATGGCCGCTATTCCAGAAGTCACCTTCCGCCAGATCCCAGATCCCGAAGGCGACTCGGCTGGCTTCTTAACCTTTATGTTGCCAACCGAAGCGCGCACGCAAGAAATCAGCAAAAAACTGGCTGAAAACGGCGTTGATGGTTGCTTCTACTGGTATGTAAACAACTGGCATTATTTGAAAAACTGGAAACACATTCAGGAGCTTAAGGCATCTGCTGCGTTGCCAATCACATTAATCGCCGACAGACCTGACTATACTCAAGTTTCTGTGCCTAAATCCGATGCCATTATGAGCCGCACGATTTCTATGCTCATCAAGTTGTCTTGGACCGATGCTCAGATCGCCGAGCGTATCGAAAACATCAAGAAAGCATTTGCCCAATAATTCTACGGGAGTTTGTTGCAATGAGTTTTAAGAATTTTAAAGTAGTTGAAAAAATGATCTTCGGCCGTGGCTCATTCGTCCAATTGGATGAAGTGTTAGCTGCTGAACGTAAAACCGCCGACGATTTCGTGGTGTTTTTAGTCGATGACGTGCATCAAGGCAAAGCCCTTGAGGGCCGCATTCCAGCTAAAGCACAAGACATGGTAATTTGGGTTAACGTTGATGAAGAGCCAAGCACAATTCAAATCGATGCCCTGACTGAACAAGTTCAAGCTTTCAATAGCAAACTGCCAGTGAGCGTCGTCGGTTTAGGTGGCGGTTCAACCATGGACGTAGCTAAAGCGGTATCGCTGATGCTGACCAACCCAGGTGGCTCTGCTATGTATCAAGGTTGGGACTTAATCAAGAACCCAGCGGTACACCACATTGGTATCCCAACGATTTCTGGTACTGGTGCAGAAGCGTCACGCACCGCCGTATTATGTGGTCCAGTTCGTAAGCTAGGCCTGAACTCAGATTACACAGTATTCGATCAAATCATCATGGATTCTGAGTTAATCGAAGGCGTAGAAACGGACCAATGGTTCTACACAGGTATGGATTGCTATATCCACTGTGTTGAATCTTTACAAGGTACCTTCTTAAACGAGTTCTCTAAATCCTACGCTGAAAAAGCGATGGATTTATGTCGCCAAGTGTACTTAGACGACCACGTAGAAAAAGACGACAAGCTAATGATGGCGTCTTTCATGGGCGGCATGAGCATAGCTTATAGCCAAGTGGGTGCCTGTCACGCGGTTTCTTACGGTCTGTCTTATATCCTCGGCTACCACCACGGTATCGGCAACTGTATCGCCTTTGACGTGTTAGAAGAATTCTATCCAGAAGGCGTTGAAGAGTTCCGTCTGATGATGAAGAAACATAACATCACGCTGCCGAAGAACATCTGTAAAGATCTGCCAGACGAAACCATAGCGAAAATGGTTGCCGTGACTAAGAGCATGGGTCCACTATGGGCTAACGTTTACGGCGCGGGTTGGGAAGAGAAAGTCACAGATGAAATGTTGACTGCGCTGTTCCGTCGCATCTAAGCTCTAACACATGTTAAAAGGGCTCAATTGTGAGCCCTTTTGTCTATATGCATTGTATATCTACACTGTATATCTTTGATAAAAGTAGGATAATTTGATGAATGTGACTCTGTTAATCCCGGCTCGTTACGGTTCAAGCCGCTTCCCGGGCAAACCCTTAGCCCCGATTAACGGCAAGCCAATGATCCAACACGTGTATGAACGCGCGTCGTTAGCCAAAGGCCTCACCAATATTTACGTCGCTACCGATGATGATCGCATTAAAGCGGCCGTTGAAGGTTTTGGCGGCAAAGTAGTCATGACCAGCCCAGATGCAGCCTCGGGTACAGATCGTATCAATGATGCGATAAACCAACTGGGACTGAAAGATGACGATTTAGTGATCAACCTACAGGGCGATCAACCCCTTATTGACCCAACATCCATCGAGCAAGTCATCAGCCTCTTCGAGCGTCACCCTGGTGAGTTTGAAATGGCCACCTTAGGCTTTGAAATCGTCAATAAAGCCGAGCTTGACGATCCTATGCATGTGAAGATGGTGTTCGATAACAACAACTACGCCTTGTATTTCTCTCGTTCGCGTATTCCTTTTGGCCGCGATACTCAAGATTACCCCGTTTATAAGCACTTAGGTGTGTATGCTTATACACGCAAATTCGTACAGGCCTTCGCCGCCCTACCATTAGGTCGTCTAGAAGATCTGGAAAAACTCGAGCAATTACGTGCATTAGAGTACGGCCATAAAATCAAAATCGCCATTAGCGCCTTTGATTCTATTGAAGTTGATACGCCAGAAGACATTCGTAAATGTGAGCAACGTTTAGCGGTTGATTAATCGCCCGTTAGGTGTGCGCGAGTCAATTCGAAACAGGAGCTGAGTATGTCGACCTTAGAAGTCTGGATCATTATTATTTTGATCGTCGGTGTCATCGCCAGCAATCTTGCTGCGTTGAAGTACAGTGCTAAGTTCAAACTGCCGCAGTTCGGTCAACATGGTAAAGATAAGCAGATAAAGTCAGATACTGCCAAGCCTTCGGCAGCAGACAATGATGACGATGCGGCTTCAAACAAGCCAAGTTCAGCGGACTCAGAACCCAATAAAGCAGATCAAAGCGAAACTGAACCACCTAAGCGCTAAATTCAATGGCGGCTTTTAAAGAGTGAGTCTAAAGATGGCTCTTAAACATGCCTTTTAAAGACTGCGCTATAAACACTGAGCAATGACGTTCACAAACATAGAAAAGGCGCCACAGGCGCCTTTTTTGTCTCTCAAATAACAAGCTAGTCAATGCCACTCATCAGCCTTAGGCTTTTTTCGCTGATGTGCGACTCAATGGCTGCTCCTCAAGGTGCGCCACTAAAAAGACTAAAAAGCGAAACAGGGATTTAATCTTAAGATCATGATTTTTATTGGGCTCAGCCGCGACTAACTTCTGCAGCGATTTGATTCTAGCGTAAGCATTCTCGACTAAAGCATCGTTCTCTTTACCGACATATTTAGCAAACTCGGCAAATTCACCAATAAATTTCAGTGTCACTTTACGGCGATTTAACGAAGTGAGTGCTGCGCCCTCTTTCAGTTTTGCCTCAAAAATACTGCATTCTAAACCACTGGCGATCGCACTTTGCGACAAACAGCTGCTTAACGCATCGGCCAGAAAACCCAAATTGGCTTTTAACTCGAAGGCAATCGCCTGCTTACTGGCGCTCGATTGCTGCCAGCGACTGCGTTCCTTATCAAAAATATCGTATAGCTCTTTCCAAATGCTCATGCGCTTTGCCTACCTTGCACTGAATCGCTCCCTTCGTATATAGCACTCGACTTTTTTGAAATGCTAGCGTTGTTAATACTAACGTTTTTAATACTAGCGACTGAAAGTTATCATAAATTTAAGGTTTTCGGCATAGCGCTATGATAAATAATGGTTTAAAGCACATTCACACTAAAACTAAAATCGGCATAAAAAATGGCCCGAACGAGTCGGGCCAGAGTGCAAGCTACCTGAGTACGAAATGAGCTCAGTGCGAACTCATGACTCACTCACGACCCATCTAATGGCATATAAAGTTAAAGCGCTTGCGATTTTTTCACGTTATTTTTCTCGGCGGCGAGTCGACGCTGCGCTTCTTTTTTCTCACGGCGCGCTTCAATCACTTGATTCACATCGCTACCGATATGCGCTTCATTACGGGCTTTAGCCAGATTCACTTGACGTTCACGCTCAACGAAACGTTTACGCTGCTCGTCAGAAATTTTATCGATACAATATGGGCAACTGACACCTTGCACATAGGCAGGGCTCTGTTTTTCAGCTTCGGTGATTGGCATACGGCAAGCATTACATTGATCGTATTGACCTTTCTTCAAGTCATGATTTACCGCAACGCGGTTATCAAATACAAAGCACTCGCCTTCCCACAGGCTTTCTTCCGCTTTCACTTCTTCTAGGTATTTAAGAATACCGCCTTCGAGATGATAGACCTCGTCAAAGCCTTGCTCTTTTAAATAAGCAGTTGATTTCTCACAGCGAATACCGCCAGTACAGAACATGGCGACCTTCTTATGTTTAGCAGGATCAAGATTCTGCTTCACATATTCAGGGAATTCTCTGAAGGTTTCAGTCACAGGATTAATGGCATTCTTAAAGGTGCCGATTTGCACTTCATAGTCGTTACGGGTGTCGACTAAAATCACGTCCGGATCAGAAATCAGCGCATTCCAATCTTGAGGCTTCACATAGGTGCCAACCACTTTAAGTGGGTCAATACCTTCGACGCCCATAGTCACGATTTCGTTTTTCAGTTTGACTTTAGTGCGGTAGAACGGCATCTCATCGTCAAATGACAGCTTGTGAACGATATTGTCTAGGCCATTTTGGCTGTTGAGCCACACTAATAACGCTTCAATAGCTTCTTGAGTGCCAGCAACTGTGCCATTGATCCCTTCACTTGCGAGGAGCAGAGTGCCTTTGATCTCGGCCTGTTCCATCATAGCAAGCAATGGCGCTCGGATAGATTCAAAATGCGGTAACGACACGAATTTATATAACGCACATACGACAACTTTAGCCATAACACCCTCTTTGCTGGCTGGAACTTAATTTCCAGTGCATAAACAAATCAATCATCTGCAGCCTTGCTGCAGATCCCAAAAATAGCGCGGAATTCTACCTGAGTCACAGCAAGATAAACACAGATAAAATACAGGGTCTTTAATTCTTTACGCACAGTGGTGAGAAAAATCATTCTATGATGGCAAATTAAGCAGAAATCCCAGTATGAAAGCGTTACCATCTGCGCCCTTTGAATATTGCATGATTGGCACACAACATTTGCATTGGCATACTCGCGTCGTCAATAAGCATGCATAAACATGCATAAACATGCTGACGTCAGCTTTAGTCGCATCAACTTCCACGCATGGCGCCGCACAGTAGAGGAAATCCGAATGACTCTAGCCGTCTTATACACCTTCCGCCGTTGCCCCTATGCTATGCGAGCACGTTTGGGACTCTTGTTAGCCCAATGCAATGTTGAAGTCCGTGAAATCACCCTTAAAGCCAAACCACCACAAATGCTAGCTGCCTCACCTAAGGGTACTGTGCCGGTATTAGTGCTAGCAAACGGCGAGGTGATTGCCGAAAGTCTTGAGATCATGCGCTGGGCACTCACGCAAGCAGATCCCTTAGATCTATTGTGTCAGCAAAATCCTGCTATTGAAGATAAAATGGCACAACTTATCGCGCAAAATGATCAGCAATTTAAACCATGGCTTGACCGCTATAAATATGCCGACCGTTACCCTGAGCAAACGCAAGCTTATTATTATCAGCAGGCGAGTCATTTCCTCCTGCAACTTGAAACATGCTTAGGGCAACACCCCTTTTTAGTCGCCGATACACCTCGCCTTGCCGACTACGCAATCGTACCTTTTGTACGCCAGTTTGCCGCAGTGGATCTTAAATGTGCACTTAGTGATGATTTTCCGCGAGTCGCCGTTTGGCTAAATCGACTTATTTCGAGTGAAATATTTATTCGTGCGATGGAAAAATATGTGATCTGGGACGCTAGCCATTCTCCAATTTGCTTGTTAGGAGACGTGTAAGCCAATAAGATTTAAAGATTATTTTTATTTTATGTTATAGCCATAGGTAAAATATTCGAGTAAGGTATTTACCACTAGGTAACTAATTTAGCTAATCGTAGCTAGACAATCTTCTCAAGAAAAGTAACCACGCCTAAAGACTCAAGGACGTGAATGATAGAACACAAGGATAAGACAGTTGGAAAATATGGATATTAATATCGTTATTATGCTTGGGGGCCTAGTGCTATTGCATTGTCTATTTGCCCTTCGGGCTTTCAAGAGTAAAGTGGATCTCAGCACTAACAAAAAGTGCTTATGGTGCCTACTGAGTCTGATACTCGGCCCTATGGGTTATTATGGTTTTCACGGTTTTATTCCCCTAGATAGAATTCTCAAAGACTAAACGGTAAAACTGAATACCTTCAAAAATAAGTCATACCATTGATTTACTTATCAAATTAAGACAAAAAAATAGCGCAACCTTAAGCTGCGCTATTTTATGACCCAGTTTAATCAAACAAGGCATTACAGTTAACTACAAATGACTGTGCAACAATACCGAGTCATCAGGAACTTTTTGGATCACAGGCGCTTGCCCTTCAGCCAAGGCTTGTTTATAGCTTTGATTCATTTTAAGGGCGAGATACAAATCTGGCCGGATCAAAATACCACCTTCCCCTGTCTGCATGCCCGCTTGCTCAAACCAACTCAGCATCTGCCGTTTACGTCCCGCAAGCACTAAACGAACGCCACGTTTTTTAAGCAGTTGATGTAAATCAGCCAACATGGCCATCACACTTAAATCCAAATGGGTAAAACAAGGCACTGCATCAATAATGATGCAATCGACCGGCTCAGATTCCCGAATAAACTTTTCCAGTAAACGGCGCTTAAAATACGTCGCATTAAAGTAAGTTAACGGTGAATTAAAGCGATATATAAATACTCCTGGAACCGATTTAGCTTTACCCGATTCATCGACACTGCGGATAACGCCCTTATGATCTAAACCAAGCACTTGATCCGTAGGCCGCATCACAGTAGCAAGGAACTGGAATAAACCCAGTAATACAGCCAAGGTTATCCCAGGGATAACCCCAATAAACAACACAGAGAACAAGGTGATACAGGCAAGTAAAAAAGCAGACCTATCCCGCACTCGCAGATTCCACAGTGACTTTAAATCGATAAGCGAGATTGAGGCAATCACCAGCACCACACCTAAGGCGGCACTGGGGATAAACTTCAAAGGCGCAGTGAAAAATAGCGCCACAACACCAATCAATACCGCCGCAATGATAGACACTAACTGGCTCTTACCACCATTGGCATCATTAACCGCAGTGCGGGAATCCGCGCCGCTCACCGCAAAACCTTGAGATATGGCTGACGCTATATTGGCTATACCTAACGCCCTGAACTCTTTATCGGCATCTATATCGTAACCGTTTTTTGCCGCAAAGCTTCGAGCCGTCAACATCATGCTCACAAAGCTCACCATGGCTAAGTTAAGCGCCGGTACCACAAGCTCACGGGCAATACCTAAATCAAATACAGGCGCTTGGAATGAAGGTAATCCAGAGGTCACTTCTCCGACGACGCTAATATCAAAGCTCGTCAGGTTAAACACCCAAACAAGGAAAGCCGCCATCGCCATTGCGCACATAGAAGCTGGCCATTGAGGACGAAACCGTTTCACTAAGGCATAAGTCGCTAGCGTCACAATCCCCATAGTCAATGTCGGCCAATGGGTTTTGGATAAGTAGGAAGGCGCACCGCTGAGGCGTTCGATTAGATAACGCTCATCGAAGGTAAAACCGAAGATTTTTGAAAACTGTCCCACGATAATGGTAATTGCAACGCCATTAAGCAACCCCATCAAAATCGGCTTTGATAGAAAATCGGCGAGCACCCCCAGCCTAAAACGACTCGCAATCAAGCACCAAAAGCCTGTCATGGCCGTCATGGTCATCACTAACTGCCAGTGCTTCATGCTATCCCCTGCAGCTAGGGGCGTGACAACTGCGGCGATAACAGCACAAGTCGCCGCATCTGGACCCACGATTAATTGTTTTGAGGTGCCAAATAGTGCGTATACCAACATTGGTAATACGCAGGAATACAAACCCACGGCAGCATTCACACCAGTGAGCTGGGCATAAGCAATCGCTACGGGTAATGCCACAGCGGCAACGGATAAGCCTGCGCGCACATCATCCCTAAGCCATTGCTTTTCATATTGTAATAATTGCGCCAATCCCGGCATAAACGAAATCAAACTAGGGAACTTCACTCGGCAACCTCCATATACACACTATCAAGATAAGCAACAAGTATAACTGAGACTGAAAATGTTCAGCTAAAAGGTCATTACCTAAAAAGCCATCAATAGTATGTTGGTTATGGCATAAAGCCAATCATTACGCGAGTGTCTTCCTCAGAATATTTATAGGCTTAGGCACTTAATTCAAGCCAAGCTAGCGTAATATCATAGGTAATGACACTAAGAGCAAGCTGCCCATAAACCAATTAAAATGGCGCTTACGTCTATCGGTATTGAGTTTCTTACTGATCGCTGCACCGACAAATACCCAAGTAAATGATGCAGGAAATCCCACTATGTTGAACATTAATACGCCAAGAAACGCACTCAACCAAAAGCCATCGCCACTTAATGTAAAAGCGCTACACAGGGTAATCGTCGACATCCAAGATTTAGGGTTAATCCATTGAAATAACGCAGCTTCAATGAGCGTCATAGGTTTTCGTCCATCATCCAAATGCGTGCTCTGCACTGGCGACGTCACTAATTTGTACGCGAGATACAGCAAATATGCTAAAGCGAAATATTTCAATACTTGGTGCAATACCGGTAATGCTTCAAACAAGGTACCGAGGCCGAATAATACCGCAAGATGTAAAGAGGTCGAACCCAAGCGGATCCCTGCAATATGTGGCACGGTACGCAGCACACCAAAATGCGCTCCAGAGCTAGCTAAGAGAATATTGTTCGGTCCGGGAGTCATTGTCATAGTAGCGCAAAACAGCGCGGTCGAGGCCATTAAAGTCCATAATTGTGGATCATAAAGCAGTGCAGTATTCATATTCGCCTTAAATTGTATGCATACATTTGTTGACATAAAAAGATGCAATAAATAATATACGGAGAATATTAGAGATCAATGGATTTATTGTCATGGGTACAATCTGGACGCCAGACCTAACGACTTTTTCAGGCCCGAAATATCAGCGCTTAGTCAGTGCCATAGAACAAGGCATTTTGCAGAAGGTGTTAACCCAAGGCAGTAAACTGCCACCGCAGCGCCGTTTAGCTGATGCCTTAGGCATCACAATTGGCACTGTGACCCGCGCCTATGCATTGGCGGAACAAAGGGGTTACGTCGAAGCACGAGTGGGAGATGGCACCTATGTCAACGCCTCCCCTGTACCTGAAATGGGTAACGTACAATTGAATATGGCGACCTGTCAGCAGCCACTCACAGATCAAATCAGCACCCTAAGCGATTGCCTCAGCCAATTAGCGAAAGACCCCACTAAATTGAGTCAGTTACTCGGTTATCGCGCCAGTCCATTAGATCAACACCAACAAGTGTTCCACCAATGGTTAAACCAACGCGGCATACAGCAAACGCCCGAGCAACTGGTCTTTACCCATGGCGGCCAGCAAGCCATTTTTGCCTGTTTGAGCGCATTTTTATCAACAGGCGATGTACTGTTACACGAGCAATACAGTTATCCAGGCGTGAGAATTTGTGCTAAACAGCTTGGTGTCACTAGCGTTGGAGTGCCCCTTATCCACGAAGGATTAGATCTGCCGCGCTTTGAAGCCTTATTACAGATCCACAACCCTAAATTAGTCTATCTCACACTGAATAATCAAAACCCCACTTGCATTCAGTACAGTGAATCACAGCGGCAGAAAATCCTTGAATTATCAGAGCAATATCAATTCTATATCATTGAAGATGACGTGAATTATTGTTTACCTGAAGAATGGCATTCGCCCCTGTGGCAATTAGCAAAACAGCTGGCGATCCCAAGGGTGATTTATATTTCCAGCCTGTCAAAATTGTTTTCTGGCGGCTTAAGGCAAGGTTTTATTCTGGTTCCTGACCCCCTTATCGCCCAAGTGCGACTCGCTATTCATAGCCAATGCTGGATGGTGTCGCCGCTGAATATTGAAATTGCCTGTCAGTTGATAAAGAAAGGTCATATCACTGCAGAACGAGATACGCTCGTACGTCAACGCCAACGTCACTGTATCGCCATGGGCGAACGGCTGGGATTAACCCAAACTTGGCGAGGGTTAAACGGTTGGATACAACTGCCAGAAGATATCAAAGCCCATCATCTCGTTACCGCACTGGCCGCAAAAGGCATATTAGTCCGTAATGGTGATGACTTTAATTGCCATGATAATTTTATCCGCTTGAGCCTTGGTGGCGCCGAAAACGACACTCAATTCAATCTCGCGGTTGAATGCATAGAATCGACCATACGTTCCTTAGTGCAAAATGCTTATTCAGTGGTGTAAAAGCGCTTCAAGACCATTAAACTCAGCTAATTTTTATGCGCCATTTCAGATGAAGTTAATTCACACAAAATGGCGAATTTTGTAGAAAAGTGAATAAAAAAGCGCCAGTAGCATGCATGCTACTGGCGCTGATGTTACTGACAAGCTTGATGAACTATCGGTAAGCCATTAGTTATATGCACCACTATTTAATCTTAAGTTGGTAAACACTCGTGGTGCCACTAACTTCATTGCCTATGATTAACAAAGGATTACCATTAGGGCTTTTATCGGCACTGACAAATTTCATCCCTTCTGGCCCTAAATCACCCGCCAATGTCGCATCCCCTTTAACTTCACCCGTATCAGTATCGACAACGAAGTCAGCTTCAAAATCACGATTCACAACATAGTCGACAAAATGCACATCGAAAGGATTAGTCACGTCATAGATCATAAAGCCAGAGGTACGTTCTAAACCAACAAAGGCATATAGTCGTTGACCAATTTGGCCTAGGGCTAAAGCTTCTGGCTCTGGCCCCTTGTCATCGCTGCGACTATCACCTTTATTTTCTTCGTTGTTATTGTTGAACTTATCCCCCAGTAGTGCGGCGGTAATACGCTCAAAATCACTTCCACTGTCAAACACTTGCTGACCATCAGCATTCCAAATCGAGAAGGAACGAGCACCAAAGCTCACGACTTTGTCGTAATCGCCATCCTTATCATCGTCCCCCATGCTCTTCGTTACCTTAAGACGCGCTAATTGGGTTTTATCTTTTGCGGCGGCAAATTGTGGGTGATTCGGGTCGAGCACTAAATCCCCTGCGCGGGCCTCTTCCGAAAAAGCCGCATAGTCACGGGAGTCACCTTCATTCGCAGTCACAATAAAGTCAGTGTTATTCCAACGGTAGCTAGCAAGGGTATCGGGTTGATACATGCCGTACACCCCTGTGTAGCTTTGCAGGTTAACAAGATTGTCTTTGTCACTCGCATCAATTTTATTCACATCAAGCCCGTAATCTTTGAGGCCTAGCGGTAAAATCTTCGAGACTTTCGCATTGGCGATATCAATCACGGCAATAGCATTGTTCTCTTGTAAACTGACAAATGCACGGCGGTTATCTTGGCTAATGGCGATATATTCAGGTTCTAAATCCTGCGCCACACTCGCCATTGGACCATTAATTTTAATGTCAGCGGTGATTTCAGTTGCACGCGCACCGCCCTGATTAAACACACTAAAATCTATGATGGTCGCAGCGGCTGCAGGCTTACCGTCAGTAATCGCAATCAGCGCAACACTGCCTTCAGGATCTAAGGTATAAGCAGGATTAGGTTCGCCTTCATTGGCCACGAGTAAGGTTTTACCGTCGTGGGTGAACACTACATTATCGGGTAAAGCACCGACTTCGACGGCGCTGATAAACTGTGGAGCATCTGTACCATTAAGCTGATAAAAAGCCACAAAACCATTGGCTTGGGTTTTATTGCCTGCAGCGTCACCACGCTCAATGGCAGCCGCTAACAAGTTGCCTGAAATACTCACGCTGTTAACGCTTCCCATAAAGGTTTGACCCACATCCTTAGCAACATCGAGTTCTGCTAATTTTTCGAGATTATTCAATGCTAAAGGATCTGTGGTATTTGATGCAGTCGCTAATAAGCTGCCATCGATAATATCGACTTTGCCGCTAATCGCATTGACCACAAAAATACGGTTAGATGCACTGTGATATTCAACGATTTCAGCAGCACTTAAGCCATAAACGCCAGTCTGATGACGACCAATTAACTCTGCTTTTAAGCTTGCAGTTTGTGGCTGGCAAACATATTGGGTTTGCGCGACTGCAATTTCACTGTTATCCAATTGTCCATTATGGTTGGCATCTAATCCGGTATCGATACGCTGACCACCGGCGGGACAATTTGCATCACCGATAGTTAATGCGGTCACTTTAACCAGTGAATTTAAGCCGTTGTCGCCTTTATCACCTGCTGCGCCATCATCAACGCTGCAAGCACCGAGTAATAAGCTCGCCATAATGGCGGCTGCAAGCGGGAGTCGTTGTGTTTTCATCGTGTCATTCCTGAATATTTTATTTTTAGTAGGGTGAAGCTAAAGCCCACTAAATTAGTCAGCATAAAAGACACTTAGATGACAAAGCAGTGACACTCAGATGACAACTAACACTTTTGAATGAAGCATATTGGAGGATAACGGCTCGAGCCGCCAAGGTTATACCTCGATTATCGAGACTTACTACTTAGTTACAATTTAATCGGTAAAATACGGTAAAGAAATCATCGCAAAGATTGGTTTATTTGTCCTAGCGCTTTACTATGCTATTGCTTAATGCCTTACCGTGAAAATTGATCGAAGCATAATTCACTTTTCCCCAAACACTGCCAATTAGCGCAAGATGCTGGCTAAAAATGGACGGATTAGAGTGAATTGTCCTAGTACAATTTAAACCACGCCGCATAACCCTGAGAAATACGCTTTCAATTCTTTCGCCACCCGAGGTAACAGTGGACCCACAATCACAACCTTCTGCCCATAACGGTAGACGTATACCGAATTTAGCACTGCTTATTCCCATGCTAGCGGCGATTGTCGCGATCACACCATTAGCCATCGACATGTACTTACCTGCGATGTCGACATTGGCCCTTAGTTTTCATACCGATATCACAACAGTGCAACAGTCCCTGAGTATCTACTTAGCAGGTTATGCACTGGGCATGTTGTGTTTCGGTCCCTTAGCTGACCGCATTGGCCGTCGCCCTATGGTGATAATAGGGCTGAGTGGCTTTATGCTAACCAGTTTACTGATTGGGTTTGCTGGTCAAGTCGAAATCTTTCTTGGGTTACGCTTTTTGCAGGCCTTTATCGGCGCAGCAGCGACTGTGGTGGTACCGGGATACATAAAAGAAGTCTATGGCGACAATACCGCCAAAGGTATGTCTTACGTGAGTTTAATCATGATGTTAGCGCCATTACTGGCACCTAGCATTGGCAGCATTATCTTAGAACTCGGTGATTGGCATTTAATCTTCTTCATTCAATCTGCCTATGCCGCGACCCTGTTATTACTCGTGCTGTTTGCGCTAAAAATGCCCAGCGATAAAGATATGGATACTCGCAGCCAAAAATCGTTTCTTGGTGCCTATGCGACCGTATTTTCCCGACCTGGCGTTAAGTTGAACATTGCCAGCGGCGTGTTAACGTCTTTTGCGTTTTTCTGTTATCTCACCGCATCCCCCTTCGTTTATATGGAAGTCTTTGCCTTAGATAAATCCTATTTTGCCATCTTGTTTAGCACCAACGTTGGTGCCTTGATGTTGGCCAATATCATTAATACTCGCATTGTCGGCCGCTATGGTTCGCTGCGTATGTTGCACGTATCGACCTTTTTTGGCGCTATTGCGGGAGCTGGTTTATTAACCGTCAACCTACTGGATATGAGCTATCATTTTACCGTGATCATGCTTATTCCTTTGATGGGCAGCCTAGGGGTGATGTCGGTCAACGCCGATGCGATAGTGCTGATGAAGTTCAAACAAGAAACCGGAACGGCAACGGCGGTTATTGGCACCTTAAGATTTGGCTGTGGCGCATTAGCGGGGCCGTTATTAGCGGTGTTCTATGATGGCACAGCAGTGCCCTTCTCTGCCCTCATGTTAGGCTCTATTGTGTTAGTCGGTATTTGCCAATTTAATCGTCCAAAACATCAAATACAGCCGACGGTTTAAGGATCTATTTTTAAGGTTCCATGGATACCAATGCCACATCGGCAACACATGTTTGATCGCGTGAAAACAGCGCATTGGCTTTCACTAATGTAGCAAATAAGTAATATTTAATCGCAACAGTTAAGTATCTGCTTATCTAACGTCCCACACCAAAACGGCACTTTTAGTGCCGTTTTTGCTTTTTAAGTATCTAACAATCTGAAAAATATAAGATAAGCTCATAAGTCAGCCTAGATTACTTGGCGATTCCAGCAAGTTATCCAGCCATTCAAACGTGAAATTGTTTCAAGTTGGTTATTTTTTACATAAAAGGCTTGAAATGTTGTTTTTTTTGAATATGATGAAATTCTGTTCATTGCAACAGTTGCTGCATCCTAAGGATGAATCACTTGTCTTCTACGAAGTCAGTTCAGCATTTCGGAGTCTGAATTACCCTTCAGGCTTAATTTTTAGAGCGATTACCGTCGCTGTAACAAAATACTGTTTACCGTAACGGTACTATGCAATAGGAGTTCCACATGGAGATGTTATCCGGCGCCAGCATGATAGTGCGTTCTTTGATTGATGAAGGCGTAAAGCACATTTTTGGCTATCCTGGCGGTTCAGTTTTAGATATCTACGATGCCCTGCACGTTATCCCAGGTATTGAACACATACTCGTTCGCCACGAACAAGCTGCCGTGCATATGGCTGATGGTTATGCCCGTGCTACGGGTAAAGTGGGCGTGGTATTAGTCACTTCAGGACCAGGTGCCACCAACGCGATTACCGGTATTGCCACCGCCTACATGGACTCTATTCCCCTCGTCGTATTATCGGGTCAAGTACCGAGCAACCTTATCGGTAATGACGCCTTCCAAGAATGCGATATGATCGGTATCTCTCGTCCTGTGGTCAAACACAGCTTTTTAGTTAAAGATCCCACTCAAATCCCTGAAACAATAAAAAAAGCCTTTTATATTGCCTCTACCGGCCGTCCTGGGCCTGTGGTCGTCGACCTGCCAAAAGATTGCTTAAACCCAGCGCTGCTGCACGAATATATTTATCCCGAAAGCGTGAAAATGCGCTCATACAACCCGACAACCTCGGGGCATAAAGGACAGATCCGTCGTGGACTACAGGCACTATTAGCGGCTAAAAAGCCTGTGCTCTATGTCGGTGGCGGCGCCATTATCTCGGGTTGTGATAAGCAAATTTTACAATTAGCTGAGAGATTAAATATTCCCGTCGTCAGCACACTTATGGGACTGGGGGCTTTTCCAAGTACCCACAAAAACAGCCTAGGCATGCTAGGGATGCACGGTCGCTACGAAGCCAACATGACTATGCATAACTGCGATTTGATCTTCGGTATTGGTGTGCGCTTCGACGATAGAACCACGAATAATGTGGAAAAATACTGCCCGAATGCAACCATTTTGCACATAGATATCGATCCCTCGTCTATTTCAAAAACTATCCACGTCGACATTCCCATCGTAGGGTCGGCCGACAGTATTTTAGACAGCATGTTGACACTGTTAGATGAATCGAACGAGCACAATGACAACGATGCCATCGCCACTTGGTGGAATGATATTGAGCAATGGCGCGGCCGCGATTGTCTGGCCTATGACAAAAACAGTGGTCGCATCAAACCACAGCAAGTGATTGAAACCTTGTATAAGCTGACCAATGGCGATGCCTATGTCGCCTCTGATGTTGGCCAGCACCAGATGTTTGCCGCCTTGTACTATCCGTTCGATAAGCCGCGCCGCTGGATCAATTCAGGGGGTCTAGGCACCATGGGGTTTGGCCTACCCGCCGCGATGGGGGTTAAAATGGCGATGCCTGATGCCACGGTTGTCTGTGTCACGGGAGATGGTTCAATCCAGATGAACATTCAAGAGCTTTCGACCGCGCTGCAATATGATACGCCGGTTAAAATTATCAACTTAAACAATCGTTTCCTTGGCATGGTTAAACAATGGCAGGACATGATTTACTCTGGCCGTCACTCACATTCCTATATGGATTCAGTACCTAATTTTGCCAAAATTGCCGAGGCCTATGGCCATGTAGGTATGACGATCAGCGATCCCGCCGAACTTGAGTCAAAAATGGCTGAAGCGCTGGCGATGAAAGACAGACTGGTCTTTATCGACATCATGGTGGATGAAACTGAGCACGTGTATCCCATGTTGATCCGCGGTGGTGCGATGAATGAAATGTGGCTGACTAAGACGGAGAAATGCTAATGCGTCGAATTATATCTGTATTATTAGAAAACCAATCCGGCGCCCTGTCTCGTGTGGTCGGTTTGTTTTCACAGCGCGGTTATAACATTGAAAGTTTAACGGTGGCGCCAACGGACGATATCACACTGTCGCGGCTTAACATTACGGTCGTTGCCGATGAAATGGTGTTAGAGCAGATAGAGAAGCAGCTACATAAACTCATCGATGTGTTAAAAGTTTCGAATATTACCGAGTCTGCTTATATTGAACGGGAATTAGCCCTTATCAAGGTCCGCGCCCAGGGCGAGTTTAGGGAAGAAGTTAAACGGATGGCGGACATTTTCCGCGGCCAAATTGTCGATGTCACCGCCAATTTATATACCATCCAAATGGTCGGCACATCAGAGAAACTCGATGCGTTTATTCATGCGCTAGGTGAAGTGACTAAATTGGTCGAAGTCTCTCGCTCCGGCGTGGTGGGTTTGGCTCGCGGCGAAAAGGCCATGAAAGCGTAACTTTCTCACGGAAATCTCGTGGACATTTTTTTGCGTAAACACAAAAACATCAAGGGGAGCATTATGCTCCCCTTGTTTTTAGGTGGTTACCGCAGTGTCAATTATGACTGGCTGTCTAGCAAGCGCGATGAAGTGATCTCGATTTTGCGTGGTTTCAACGCTTCAGGGATTTCACGCACTAAATCAATATTGAGTAAGCCATTTTCTAAACTTGCGCCGAGCACAGTGACATAGTCTGCCAGTTGGAAAGTACGCTCAAAACCGCGTTCCGCTATGCCTTGGTACAAGTATTTACGCTCGGTTTGGCTTTCAGCTTTATTGCCTTTCACCAGTAATTTCTCACCTTCACTGCTGATCTCAAGTTCATTCATTGAGAATCCGGCCACGGCCATAGTAATGCGATAACGGTTCTCACCTAATAATTCAATGTTATATGGGGGATAGCCAGTATTGCCATTATTAGCGGCGGCATGTTCTGCCAACTGAGCTAAACGGTCAAAACCAATAGCACTACGGTACAGGGGAGCTAGATCATAATTACGCATATTCATATCCTTGTCTTAAGCAATATGGAGAATTGGCGGACGGTTTTCACGATGAAAACGCTTATAGAGTCTGCCGAGTTAAATCTTCTGTCCTTACGGCACAGAATTCACACTAGGATCCTCATCGAGCGATCCTGAAATAGATATAAGGATGGGAGATAAAATTTCAAGCAAAAAAATAAAAAAAATGTGCAAAATTTAAAAAGACTAATAAAAACAAACTCTAATTAAGTTTTAACACTTTGAATTGACGTGTGATTTGTATAGAGGCATTAGCGTCATTGCAACACGGAAATCTATATTCGCTAAATTGCAGCCAATAAAAAAGGAGCCTAGGCTCCTTTTTCAGTCTTAGCATCGAATTAACGAGTGCGTGGACACAATTCTTCAGCGCTGAAGAAGTAAGCAATTTCACGAGCAGCAGATTCAACAGCATCTGAACCGTGAGCCGCGTTTTCGTCAATGCTTTCTGCGAAATCAGCACGGATAGTACCAGGAGCTGCTTGAGCTGGATTAGTTGCACCTAAAATTTCACGGTGAGCTAAAACAGCGCTTTCGCCTTCTAATACTTGGACCATGATAGGACCAGAAGTCATAAATGCAACCAGAGCACCGAAGAAACCGCGCTCGCTATGCTCAGCATAGAAACCTTCAGCTTGTTCTTTGGTCAGGTGTAACATTTTAGCTGCAACGATCTTAAGACCAGCAGTTTCAAAACGATTGTAGATAGCACCGATGTGGTTTTTTGCAACAGCATCTGGCTTGATAATAGAAAATGTGCGTTCGATCGCCATAACTAGCTTCCTTTGTCAGCAAGTTTAAAAAATTCGCGCGGATTATACGAAATTTAAAAGCTAAATCCTATCTTTATAGCAAATTAGTCTGAGATATTGCGCACATTCGCTTTATTCGTAATCAGTTTGATCACACAAAATACCCCACTAGGATAATAAAATCTTAGCAGGGCATGTTAACTCATTAATAATGGGATTATTTTTTGTTTTTTGCCCAAATACCAGCCCATGCAATTAAAGCAACTAAAATGACTGCGGGAGCAAGATCTAACAAGTGGTGGAATAAACCGACACCGCCATGACCTGGATGAGCCCAAGCCATTGAAGGGACAAGCATACATAACAATACAAGCAAAAGTTTCATGTGAACATCCTTGCAGTTGCGATAATAAAGTTAAGCCATATAAATGCCTTAACCAATATACAACAAATTACGATATCCACTGAAAATGAACTTGACTGTGATCAAACTCTCGCGAAATATTCTCTGCGCCACTGCAAATACGTGAGGTAAATCACCTTAGTTAATCTTCTGAAGGACAAGATGCCTCACATAAAAAGCCGTACCACAACTGTGCTCACTACTTTTCATCAATCCAACACTGCTGAATTGCTTCCAGTATTTTTTCATTGCAATGCTTAGGATCATCAGCAAAATCATTCAAAGCTAACACCCACTCATACAGTTGGGTGAAATGCAGCTGAGTGGGATTCACCTCTGGGTGTGCTTCGAGTAATTCCAACGCAATATCTAACGAATCTATCCAAGTTAATGTCATCGTTTTCCCCTATTCTGTTCGCTTGAATGGATAAGCTAGTGCTTAACGCCGTTACCCATAAGGAGGTGAATCAAGTGTTGATATTCCGTAGTCAATACTCGACAACCGAGGCATTACCCCTGTGCTTGCGTCACCTTTTTTACTTTAATCGCATTTTTTTCAACAAAATCAATAATAGCACCCGCCACATCTTTCGTGGTGGCGCCTTCAATCCCCTCAAGCCCTGGTGAAGAGTTCACTTCCATGATCACAGGGCCATGGTTTGAGCGTAACAAATCAACCCCTGCCACATTTAATCCCATCGTCTTCGCCGCACGAATAGCTACAGAGCGCTCTTCAGGAGTCAGTTTGACTAAACTCGCCGTGCCACCACGGTGCAAATTAGAGCGGAACTCACCGGGCATAGCTTGACGTTTCATGGCGGCAATCACTTTATCGCCGAGCACGAAACAACGAATGTCTGCGCCGTTAGCTTCTTTGATATATTCCTGCACCATGATGTTGGCTTTCAGGCCCATAAAGGCTTCAATCACGCTCTCAGCCGCTTTGCGGGTCTCGGCTAATACCACGCCAATGCCTTGGGTGCCTTCGAGTAATTTAATCACCAGAGGCGCGCCACCCACCATATCAATCAAGTCGGGGATATCACTCGGTTTATTGGCAAATCCAGTAATGGGCAAGCCAATGCCGCGGCGTGACATCAGCTGCATAGAACGCAATTTGTCACGTGAGCGCGAGATCCCAACAGAATCATTTAAAGCATATACGCCCATCATCTCAAACTGACGCAAAACCGCCGAGCCATAAAAGGTAATCGACGCCCCAATGCGGGGGATCACAGCATCAAATGCGGGTAACTCTCGCCCACCAATGTGGATACTCGATTGCCGCATGTTGATATTCATATAACATTCAAGGGGATTGATTACGTGTACTTCATGACCACGTAATTGAGCCGCTTCAACGAGTCGCTTCGTTGAGTATAACTCAGGCCCTTGCGATAAGATCGCTATTCTCATTTGGTCTCCGGCAACCATTAATTTTGAGCGCATAATACGCCTGCGCAGGGATAAATCAAACAACTAGAGGCATAGACAAGATTAGTTGCACAAATGCTCAACGCCAAAAGCAAAAAACCAGTCACGTGGACTGGTTTTAACAATTATCGCGGCAGCATTAATTGCCTTCGCTGACCATGTTAACCGTGTATTTAGGGATCTCAATCACCATGTCAGTGTCGACCACTTTCGCCTGACAAGATAGACGGCTTTCGGGCTCAAGTCCCCAAGCTTTGTCTAACATGTCATCTTCCAGCTCATCACTTGGCTCAAGATCATTAAAGCCTTCACGCACGATACAGTGACACGTCGTGCAAGCACAGGACTTTTCACATGCATGCTCGATATTGATGCCATTACGCAGCGCAACATCAAGAATGGTCTCACCAACATTCGCCTCAAGCACTGCGCCATCTGGGCACAACTCGGCATGGGGAAGAAAGACTAATTGGGGCATTACATCACCTATATGTTGTCGATCGACTGGCCTTTGAATGCCACTCGAATAGAATTGTCCATACGTCTGGCAGCAAAATCTTGGGTTTGCTCATCCAGTTTTTCAATCGCGAGCTTAATCGCATCGGCATCATCGCCCGCGGCAACTTGCGCCACATTGGCCATAGTGGCATCGATTTGTCCACGCTCATCGGCATTCAGCAAGTCGCCATCTTTCGCTAACGCGGCATGTAAAGACTCGAGTACCCTCGCCGCCTCCACTTGCTGCTCGGCCAGCATACGACGACCGATATCGTCTTTGGCATACTTCATCGAATCTTTCAGCATAGTGGCGATTTCAGTATCCGATAAACCAAAAGAGGGTTTAACTTGAATGCTTGACTGCACGCCGGTGGATTTCTCCATCGCTGTCACGCTGAGTAAACCATCTGCATCCACTTGGAAGGTCACCCGAATGTGCGCAGCGCCAGCAGCTAACGGCGGAATACCCTTTAAGGTAAAACGCGCCAGTGAGCGGCAATCGGCAACGAGCTCACGCTCACCTTGCACCACATGGAATGCCATGGCCGTTTGACCATCTTTAAAGGTGGTAAATTCCTGCGCCCGTGCAACCGGAATCGTGGTATTACGCGACACCACTTTTTCCACTAAGCCGCCCATGGTCTCTATGCCTAATGACAAAGGGATCACATCGAGCAATAACAAATCCGATTCGGGTTTATTACCCACTAAAATGTCGGCTTGAATGGCTGCACCAATGGCGACAACACGATCGGGATCAATAGACGTCAGCGGTGGTTTACCGAAGAAAGCTTCGACCTGTTCACGCACTAATGGCACGCGCGTTGAACCGCCAACCATCACAGTTTCAAGCACTTCATCCGTCGTGACGCCCGCATCACGCAGGGTACGGCGACAGCTGGCAATGGTCTTTTTCACCAATGCCGCAATCATGGCATCAAATTCAGCTTTAGTAACGATTTGCGTCAGTTCAGTACCATCGGCAAGGATCACTTTTGCTTCAGTTTCTGCTGCATCCGTTAAGGCTTCTTTGACTCGACGCGATTCAATCAACAACTGACGACTTAATTGTGAGTCGATGTCGCTAAGCTGCCACACTTGTTGCATATGTGCTTGCAGTAAATGATCGAAATCATCGCCGCCAAGCGCTGAATCACCACCAGTGGCTAACACTTCGAATACACCGCGATTCAAGCGCAAAATAGAAATATCGAAAGTACCGCCGCCTAAATCATAGATGGCAATCACGCCCTCTTGCTTAGAATCTAAACCATAGGCAATCGCAGCAGCAGTCGGTTCATTCAACAAACGTAGCACTTTAACACCCAGCAAAGCTGCGGCATCTTTTGTGCCTTGGCGCTGGGCATCATCGAAATACGCAGGCACAGTGATCACCACGCCTTGCAGTTCGCCGCCTAAGGTTTTTTCAGCGCGGGCGATCAGCGGACGTAAAATCTCCGCAGATACTTGCACGGGATTCACTTGGCCTTGGGGAGTCACAAATAAAGGTAAACCGTTTTCGCTTTCGGCAAACTCGTAGGGCAATGATTGCTCGCCAGCTTTAATATCCGCTAGGCTGCGGCCCATAAAACGCTTTACCGAAACGATCGTGTTTTGCGGATCCTGCGCCGAACTCAACGCCGCAAGTGCGCCGACTTCGACTGAATCTTGGGTATAACGCACGATAGAAGGTAATGAATGCTGTCCAAGTTCGTCCGGCAAGGTTGCCGTCTCTCCACTTCGAACGGCCGCCACCAAAGAATTGGTCGTACCTAAATCTATGCCAACGGCAAGTCTATGTTGGTGCGGCGCGGCACTTTGACCGGGCTCAGCTATCTGCAAAAGGGCCATATATATCCAACTTAGTAATGCCAACTCAAGCGTACTTGAGTCAGCAAAGTAACATAAACACGGAAAATCAATCTAACAGAGCGTCTTCGACTCTGGTCAACTCGTCGTGTAATTTTGCCATAAATTTGAGTTTGCGAACTTGATCCGCCGCTAACAATGCATCTTCAGCCTGCTCACTGGTTAACAGTTGAGTCAGTTGCTGAGTGAGTTGCGCGCGGTACTCTGCAAACGATTGATATAGCTCGTCAATACTTGCTTGAGGATCGGCAGTATCGCGTATATCTTCTAACGCCTCGCGCCATTCCATTTGCTGCATCAAGAAGCCAGTATCTTTCACTGTCGTGGTTTCATGGCTTAATTCAATACCACGCAGCGATAACATATGCTCGGCGCGGCGAATGGGATCTTTTAAGGTTTGAAAACCATCATTGACTTGCGCCGTGCGCTGCACCGACAGCAATTTTTGCTGATCAGTATCATTGGCAAATTTATCGGGATGAACCGCCCGTTGCAGTTCGCGATAGCGTTCTGCAAGTAAGGCGGTATCAATATCGAAGGCAGGGGAAAATTTAAACAGCTCGAAATAATTCATGCGTCAACTTTAGCGGTTAAACAGTGAAACTCTCACCACAACCACACTCACCTTTTGCGTTAGGATTATTAAATTGGAAGCCTTCATTCAGCCCTTCTTTAACAAAATCCAGCTCGATCCCTTGAAGATAGATAAGGCTCTTGGCATCTATGATGATTTTCACATCTTCGATATCAAACACTTCATCGTCATCATTTAAAGAATCAACGAACTCAAGTACATAAGCCATACCAGAACAGCCTGATGTTCTTAAGCCGAGACGCAGGCCTACACCTTTGCCTCGGTTGACTAAGAAAGATCTGACACGATCGGCTGCCGCTGGGGTCATTGTAATCGCCATCTTAACTCCAGATGTTACTTAGCTTGTTTCGATTTGTACTCGTCGATAGCAGCTTTAATGGCATCTTCAGCCAAAATTGAACAGTGGATCTTCACTGGTGGCAATGCCAATTCTTCAGCGATATCCGTATTTTTGATCGCCGCAGCTTGTTCGATAGTCTTGCCTTTAACCCACTCAGTTACCAGTGAGCTAGACGCAATCGCGCTACCACAACCGTAGGTTTTGAACTTAGCGTCTTGAATGATGCCATCAGCACCAATTTTCAACTGAAGTTTCATCACGTCACCGCAAGCAGGTGCGCCTACCATACCGGTCACGACCGAAGGATCGTTTTTATCAAAAGAACCAACGTTACGTGGGTTCTCATAATGATCTATCACTTTTTCACTGTAAGCCATGGTACTGCTCCAAAATTATCTATTGTAAAGGTCAGAATTAATGATGTGCCCATTGAACTTGGTTCAGGTCGATCCCATCTTTAAACATTTCCCACAAAGGAGACATTTCTCTTAATTTATCAATAGATTGAGTAATTACTTCGATAGCGTGATCGATTTCTTCTTCGGTTGTGAAACGGCCGATAGAGAAACGAATCGAGCTATGTGCCATTTCATCGTTTAAGCCAAGCGCACGTAATACGTAGCTAGGCTCTAGGCTGGCTGAGGTACAAGCCGAACCCGATGAAACCGCTAAATCTTTCAGTGCCATCATTAACGACTCTCCTTCAACATAGTTGAAGCTGACGTTGAGGCTACCGCTAACACGCTCAATCGCATCACCATTGATATAGGTTTCTTCAATGTGCTTGATGCCATTCCATAATTTGTCACGTAATGCACCGATACGAGCATCATCAGAGGCCATTTCCGCTTTTGCGATTGCAGCAGCTTCACCTAAACCTACGATTTGATGCGTTGGTAACGTACCGCTACGCATGCCACGCTCATGACCACCACCGTGCATTTGCGCTTCTAAGCGAATGCGTGGCTTACGACGAACATATAGTGCGCCGATACCTTTAGGGCCATACATTTTGTGACCAGAAATCGAGATCAAATCCACTTTAGTGGCTTGCACATCGATAGGTACTTTGCCTGCACTTTGTGCCGCATCCATGTGGAAAATGATGCCCTTTGAACGGCATAGCTCACCGATGGCATCGATATCGTGGATAACACCGATTTCGTTGTTCACGTGCATAATGCTGACAAGGATAGTATCGTCACGCATCGCTGCTTCTAAACGTTCCATCGGAATGATGCCGTTTGCAGCAGGCTCTAAGTAAGTCACTTCGAAACCTTCACGCTCTAATTGACGACAAGTATCGAGAACTGCTTTATGTTCAGTCTTACTGGTGATGATGTGCTTACCTTTCTTGTGATAGAAATGAGCAACACCTTTTATCGCTAAGTTGTTCGATTCCGTCGCGCCAGAGGTAAACACAATTTCGCGGTGATCGGCGTTAATTAACTCGGCAACTTGGTTGCGAGCAATATCCACCGCTTCTTCGGCTTGCCAGCCGTAGCGGTGTGAACGTGAGGCCGGATTACCAAAGATGCCGTCCATTGTCATGCATTGGAACATCTTTTCCGCGACTCTAGGATCAACAGGCGTGGTGGCGGCATAATCTAAATAGATAGGAAGCTTCATAACACACTCCGTACTGAGCAGTCTCTGGTAGAGGCTACATACAACGTACAAAAATTATTTTTATATATAACAAAGTGCCGCTATAAACTGACTCTTTGTTCCTTTTGCATAGTGTCTTGCTTAAGTGAGATAAATTGCACATCTCGCTTCTGCATCAAGCCGGCAAGACTGATACCATCTAAAAAATCGGAAATTTGTTTGCTTAAATCGCCCCAAAGTGAATGGGTTAAACAGCGAGTTCCACTCTGACAATTGCCAAGTCCTTGGCAACGAGTCGCATCGACAGACTCATCTACAGCATGGACAACCATGCCGACTGAAATATCATTGGCTTCTAGACCTAAGCGATAACCACCGCCCGGTCCACGTACACTGGCAACTAAACCGTGTTTTCTTAGCTTAGCGAAGAGTTGTTCCAGATAGGAAAGCGAAATCCCTTGTCTTTCAGAGATATCCGCTAAGGGAACTGGTCCCGATGCTGAGTGGATTGCCACATCTAGCATAGCGGTTACTGCATAACGACCTTTTGATGTAAGTTTCATAACTACCATAGCTCCCGAACAGGTATGCATTATTTCAACATACCCGAGTAATTCAGTCAAGTATTAAAACCTACTAAAACACTCAAGTATATGAGTGTGCACATAACCAATACCCTTTCATCTTGGTGGGGTATTTAACCTTTTTCTAGCCTAAGATTCAATGCTAAAGCGCCAATTAATCGACATCTAGCACGATATAAACGCAGGATAAAAGTGATCTCGGTACTATGGCGCGATCAAACTCAGGTTTGATCGCAATATGCGCCTTTACAACAGGATGAGCTAAAGTAAAACGCTAAACGAAACCCTTGTGAGGGTCAGCCCTTAAGCAAGTTAGACCACTAAGTTAAATCATTTCGTTGAACCATTTCTTGAAACTTAGATACTCGGATCAAACTCATCTAATGCACTATGGCGTTTTTCCGCTGCCGCTTTTTCTGCATCATTAAACTCGCCCATATCCAGCTCTGGCAGCTTTTCAGTGCAGACATTGCCACCCAGCCCTTGAATGGCTTGACACAACTCTTGAACTTTCGAGTCCATCAAATGCATGTGATCGAGCATCTGCCCTATTGCATTGGCCACCGGATCGGGATTATCCGGTGATACCGCGTACGCATCGAAGCCATATTTTTTTGCCATCGCGCTGCGGCGTTCAGTTTTCTCTTTCGATTGCGGTGACGGTGTAGCCACCACGCGCCCAGGAATCCCCACAACCGTGGTATCTTTGGGCACATCTTTCACCACAACAGAATTCGAACCCACACGCGCACCATCGTGCATGGTAATAGGACCGAGGATTTTTGCCCCTGCGCCCACCACCACGTTATTGGCTAACGTCGGGTGACGTTTCCCCGCCTGCCAGGTGGTTCCACCAAGCGTGACACCGTGATAAAGAGTGCAATCATCACCAATCTCAGCCGTTTCACCTATCACAACGCCCATACCGTGGTCGATAAAAAATCGATGACCTATGGTTGCACCAGGATGGATTTCAACCCCTGTCAACCAACGGGAAAACGTCGATAAACAACGTGCCGTTAAGCGCCAATCGCGCTTCCATAGCTTATGGCTTATCCGATGCAACCAAATGGCATGCATGCCTGGATAGTTAACCAAGATCTCAAACGCGCTACGCGCCGCAGGATCACGGTGATATATAGATTCAATATCTTCTTTTAGCCTAGCTATCACGCCCATTGTTTATCCTTCGCGATTAGTGTTAATTATTAAGGTTTGGCTATTTTTCTTTAGCACCCGCCACTTTCTCAATTGACGTCAAAATACCCCTGAGGATATTCATTTCCTGACTCTCAATCCGTGCACGACTAAACAAGCGGCGAAGTTTCATCATCACTTGTCCAGGATGGTTCTTGATGATAAATCCTGTTGATAACAGTGTCGTTTCAAGGTGTGCGAAAAAACGTTCCTGATCGGCAGCCAAGGGATACTCAGTCAGCTCTTCTTCGGCCACTTCTTTTTGCGCGAGATGGGCAACGCGGGTTTCATAACAAATGATTTGTACGGCTTGTGCCAGATTAAGCGAGCTGTACTCTGGATTTGCAGGGATAGCCACATGATAAGTGCACTGTTGCAGCTCTTCATTGCTTAAACCATGGTTTTCACGGCCAAACACAATCGCAACAGGGCCTTTAAGTGCCTCGGTCGCTAATTTCACCCCAGCTTGTCTTGGCTCTAACATGGGCCAGTCTAAGGTGCGACTGCGCGCGCTGGTTGCAATCACTAGACTGCAATCGGCAATCGCTTCAGCAAGTGAATCCACTTTCACAAGATGTTTCAGAATATCCGATGCACCCGCGGCTAATGCTATGGAATGACCGTCGGGTTCAACCCGGGGTTCTGCAAGATACAGAGTAGACAGACCCATAGTCTTCATCGCTCTGGCAGTAGAACCAATATTGCCGGGGTGCGAAGTCCCCACTAAAACCACTCGAATATTACTTAGCATGAAACAACTTAATTTAATTCATAAAACGTTGGGGACGAATATTATCACAGCCATTGCCGAATGCTTATATGAAAATCGGTATTTGATATAACTATCAAATCGAGTATAATACCGCCCGCTATTTTAACGTTCTTTAACATCCAGGGGATTGCAATGCATCCGATGCTGACGATTGCTGTACGCGCTGCCCGCGCGGCCGGCCAAACTATTATGCGCGCCTATACTGAACTTGACCGTATCGAAGTCAGTTCAAAAGGTATCAACGATTTTGTTACCAGTGTAGACAAGGAAGCAGAAGCGACAATTACTTACCAAATTCGTAAATCTTACCCTGATCACACTATCGTGGGTGAAGAGAAAGGCGAAAACCGCGGTGAGAATAAAGACTATGTTTGGATAGTCGACCCTCTGGATGGCACTAACAACTTTGTTAGAGGCATTCCCCACTTCGCGGTTTCAATCGCTCTGCAATACAAAGGCAAGACTGAAGTTGCCGTTGTTTACGATCCTGTCCGTGAAGAACTCTTTACCGCTGTACGTGGTAAAGGCGCCAAACTCAATGATTTCCGTCTGCGTGTGACCAACGTGAATGAATTAGCGCCTACCATGATTGGTACTGGCTTCCCATTCAAAGCGCGTCAACACACTGAAACTTACATGGCTATTTTCGGCGAAGTCTTCGGCCAATGTGCTGACTTACGTCGCGCAGGTTCTGCCGCATTAGATTTAGCCTATGTTGCCGCGGGTCGTTTGGACGGTTTCTTTGAAATCGGCTTAAAGCCATGGGACATCGCTGCTGGCGATCTGATTTGCCGCGAAGCAGGCGGTACAGTGACTGATTTTACTGGCAACCATAACTATTTGGTTTCGGGCAACATCGTTGCTGGCTCACCTAAGGTGACCACAGAATTAGTGAAGATCATGCGTCCATTATTGAACGAAGGCTTAAAGCGTTAATCAAGATTAACACTTAGCTTTAAATAAACGCATAAAACAGATACAAAAAAGGCCAGTGGTAATCTCTTTAAGAGCGCCCACTGGCCTTTTTGTTTATGTGGTTTTCATTCTAAAGCCTTAAGTACTCGAGTCATCAAGTCCTCAGTCGCCACAATTTCGTATTTAGAAATAGTATAGTAATTAAGCAATAGTCATTGGGAAGAAAGGAGTGTCCTGAAAACATCTGCACTGATTTCAGCCCAAATCGGCTAACAGGACGAACAACCACTTATCCAGTTATCTACCCGCTAACGCTTGTGCTGGTGCAATTTGGCTCGCCTTCCAAGCGGGATACAAAGTCGCGATTAAACTCATCACAAACGCCATCACAATCACCAGTACTGCATCCGAAACATGCAACTCAGACGGTAAAAAATCGACAAAGTAAACATCGGCCGAGAGCAGTTGAATACCGAGTAACTGCTCAACTGAGCTCGCAATCGCACTTAAATTCAGCGCCACACTAATGCCAATAATGCCGCCAAGACCACAGCCAAGCAGACCATTTAACGCGCCCTGCACCATGAAAATCCCCATCACAGCCAAACGACTCAGGCCCATGGTCATCAAAATCGCAATTTCGGACGCTTTATCCCGCACCGCCATCACTAAGGTGGAGACGATGTTAAAGCAGGCCACACCAATCACCAACACTAGAACTAAATACATCACAGTACGAACTAACTGAATATCTTGATATAAATGCCCTTGGGTACGTGTCCAGTCACTGATATACACAGACTGCTTTTGCGCATAACCGAGTTCGCGCACTTTTACTGGTGCATCAAACACTTTATCGACGCTAATACGCACACCCGTTACACCGTTATTCATGTTCAAGATCTGCGCCGCGTATTGCAATGGAATATAAGCGGTTGTCAGTTCAAGCTCGCCGCCCAGATGATAGGTGCCTGACACCACAAAACGATGGCTCTTCGCCGCACGTAAACTGCCTGCCGCGTCGGGATCGATATCCTGCACATATAAGGCCAGCGTATCACCCACCTCAAGCCCCAACTTAGTCAATAAACTCTCGCCAAGGACGATATGATTCTCATCTTGGCTCAGACTCTGCCAGCTTGCATCACTCATAAACTGTGACAAAGTTGAAACCTTCGTTTCTTCTTTCGGATCAATACCCACCACGGCTAAGCCTTGAAAACCACCAGGCTTCTGCACTAAACCTTGCATGCGAATAAAGGGGGCAGCACCACGAATACCTTCAATTTGTAGTGCACCTTGCGCAACACTCTGCCAATTGACGATAGGTTCGTCCACCCCGACAATGTCCGCCTGCGGCACTACACCCAGTAATCTTTGCTCTAGCTCGCGCTCAAAACCATTCATTGCAGACAGAACTATGATCAATACCGCCACACCTAAAGCGATACCGGCAGTCGATGCAAAGGAAATAAAACTAATAAAACTGTTGGATTGGCGGGCGCGATAAAAACGCCAACCAATGGATAGGGCTAACGGTCCTTTCATACTTGGGTTTCCGCCGCTAATTGCAAGTAACCGTTTTTCATCATCAGTTGGCGGTCCATACGGGCAGCCAATTTATGATCATGGGTCACCACCACAAACGCCGTGCCTAACTGATCGGCCAGCTCGCGGATCAACTCATAAACCGCATCGCCACTGTTAGCATCTAAATTACCCGTAGGTTCATCGGCCAGCACTAACTTAGGTTTATTAATCAACGCCCTTGCGATAGCGACACGCTGACGTTCGCCGCCCGATAATTCGGCGGGGATGTGAGTCATGCGATGGCCTAGCCCTACCCGCTCCAATAAGACTTTGGCATCGGCGAGTGCTTGTTTACGGTCTTTACCTTGAATAAATGCCGGCATAGCGACATTTTCTAGCGCAGTGAATTCAGGCAATAAATGATGGAATTGATAAATAAAGCCGAGATCTTGATTGCGGATCTGCGCTTGGCGCGCACTAGACACTTGGTATAAATCTTCGCCTAGCAACAAGACTTTGCCCGCGGTTGGCTCATCCAAAGTGCCCATAATATGCAGCAGTGTGCTCTTACCTGAGCCTGAGCTGCCGACAATCGCCAACTGCTCGCCCTTAAACACCTGCAAATCGACATTAGACAACACTTGCGTGGTCACGGCGCCATCATGGTAACTCTTACTGACACTCTGCACTTGCAGTAACACGTCTTGCATTGAAGTTCTCTCTTAAACATGCTTTGGCATCGATTTATTTCATTAAATCAATACATTAAATTATTTTCATCTTGGCAAACCATCACTCACGGATGAATGCCCATGGGTGACGACTAATCATAAAAGCTCACGGGTTACTCGTATCTCAACGCAGTTGCGGGTTGCACACTGGCCGCACGCAGCGCGGGATATAAGGTCGCCAACAAGGTGACCAATAGCGTGCCTATCACGATCACTGACAACTGCATCAACTCCAGTTTTACTGGCAAACTCTGTCCCGCACCTAAAATCGAAATGCCTAAGGTCGTCATAATGCCATTCAGATTCAAGGTGATAAGTATACCTACCGCGAGCCCAAGCACTAAACCGAGTACTGCATTGAGCGAACCCTGCACCACAAAAATGCCCATCACGGCGGGCGTGGTTACACCTTGGGTTTTTAGCACTGCCACATCCGTGGTTTTATCGACCACCATCATCACTAGCGCCGAAACAATATTGAATGCGGCCACGGCCACAATCAGGCTCAGCATCAGCGACATCATGTTCTTTTCCATTTTTACCGCACCAAACAAGTGACCATAGGTATCACGCCAATCGCTGGTTGTTACCTTAATATCTTGTTTAGCGAGAACATCCTGCACTTTAGACGCTAAAGCGGGCGCGCTAAAGGGATCGGTTAAATAGAGTCTAAGCTGATCAATAGCCTCACTCGGTTGGCGCATTAGACGTTTTGCATCTTGATAATGGATATATGCAACGCCGGCATCAACCTGAGAGCCCATTTCAAAAATGCCAGATACCAAGAACTTACGTTGACTCGGAACTGGGCCTAATGGGGAGTACACCACACCATCGCCACTCAATAATCGTACCGTATCACCGGGAGCAACTTTGAGTTGCCGTGCGAGCTCAGATCCTAAAATCACCTTGAAGTCGCCACTCGCCAACTGTTCAAATGCACCTGAGTAAGTATGCTGCGCAACGGAGGATAACTTTTGTGCTAATTCGGGAAACACCCCATAAACCTGCACAGCGCGAATATTCGACGCAGATTGCACCATGGCCTGCGTCGACACGCTCGGTGTAATGCCTAACACCCCCGGTAAGGCTTTAAGCGCACTCGCCTGCTTTGTCCAATCGACTAATGGCGCTTCGCTATAAAGGGTTAATTGTGGCACTGCACCTAAGATACGTTGCTTAAGTTGGCCTTCAAGGCCATTCATCACTGAGCTGACAACGATCAAGGCTGCAACGCCTAAAAAAATGCCCGAAACGGCAAATAAGGTAATGAACGACGCGAACGCGTTCGCTTTTTTGGCCCGCCAATAACGGTAACCAATATAGAAAGGGAATCCTGGATTCATTGAAAGAGGGTTGCGTCCTGTGTGCTGAACTTGCTAAATCATGAAGATGGGCACGATAATAGGGGTATTGGTCCTATAAATAAAGAGGCAAGCCTTGTTCACTGACACCAATCCGTATTTTAGTGTGCCTCACCACTTTACCGCCTACCTAAGCCAATGGCCGAGTTCCCAGCCATTACCCTCAGAAATGGCTCTGAGATCAATGCAATCATTAGGCATTCAACTGCTCAGCGAAGTCAAAACACTCGAAGCTAACTGCTTGCTACAGCTGCGCCATTTAGATAACGAGGCAAAAGTTGTCGTGGATTTTTTAAAGCTGCAATCCCGCAAAGTAGATCTAGTGCTGCAACATGTATTAGAAAAAGAAACCCAAGAGGGCGAAAAATGCTTTGGTAACCAATTTGGTGGCAGTGGCCTGAGATTACTCACCCCAACAGCCTTAGACATTGGCTCCCACTATAAAATTACTCTGTTTATTCACGACGAATTAGTTGCCATTCTCTGTTTTGGCAAAGTCATTGCCACTCAAGCACAAAAAATAGCACAAGCCGAAGGCAATATGAGTCGTAATGACAGTACAGAGCAACATACTCAACCTGAACATCTACAATGGCAAACCGACTTTGAATTCAGTCAAATTCTTGAATCTGACGTGGAGCAATTAGTCAAAGCCAGCCTCAATGTGCAACAGAAACAACTCAAGTTACGCAAACTCGCCAGAGACGAGCGTCAATAGCCGCTGACTTTTCTCTGGCACCTACGCCATCAAGTCTCTACAATGTCTGCAACTCTTTGTGAATGAATCAGTTTATCGCACGCCAATGACTCACATATCAGCCCTAACGCCGCCAGCCGTCAAAAATGGCACTCAAATTCAGACTCTGTCCACCGTGGGCGGCGTTTGCCAAGCCGTTACACTCGCCAATTTAGCGCGTCAACATAAGGGAACGACCTTAGTCGTCACCAGTGACACGCCAAGTGCCTTAAGCTTAGAGTTAGAGCTGAGTTATTTGCTCAGTAAAACAGGCATTAAGGTCAGATTATTCCCTGACCGCGAAACCTTGCCCTACGACAGTTTTTCGCCCCACCAGGATTTAATTTCCCAGCGACTCGAAACGCTATCGCAGTTGTCTCAGATTGAGCAAAATATCGTTATCGTGCCCGTCACCACCTTGATGATACGCCTGCCACCTAAGGCCTATTTAAGCGCCAACGTGTTTGTGCTCAAAAAGGGGGATAGCTACAAGTTACACGATGTACGCCAGCATTTAACCGACACTGGCTACCATTCGGTGGAGCAAGTGTATGAACATGGCGAGTTTGCCATTCGCGGTTCGATTCTGGATATCTTCCCAACCGGGATGAATATGCCACTGCGCATCGAGCTATTCGATGAAGAAGTGGAAACCATTCGCCATTTTGATCCCGAAACCCAACGCTCATTGCAACCTGTCGACTCGATTCGCCTATTGCCCGCAAAGGAATTCCCCACCGACAGTTCGGCCATCGAAGGTTTTAGGCAAAGATACCGCCGCCGTTTCGAGGTCATAGTCAAAGAGCCGGAATCGGTTTATCAGCTAGTGAGCCGTAACTTGATGCCGGCGGGGATCGAAAACTACCTGCCGCTATTTTTTGATGACACAGCCACCCTATTCGATTACTTGCCCAAGGACACTCAACTCGTCACCTTAGGCGATATCGAAAAGTCGGCGCGCGCCCATCTACAAGAAGTCGAGCATCGCTATCAAGACAGACGCGTCGATCCGCTGCGGCCATTACTGGCGCCTAAAGAACTGTATTTACTCATAGAAGAGTTATTTGCCGCCTTTAAACCGCTGCCACGTTATCAAATGCAAGTGCCAGCAGATGGCACTGAAACAACGAAAGCGGTTGTTATTGCCGCCAGTACCCTGCCCGACATCAGCGCCAATCATAAATTAAAGCAACCGCTGCTAGCGCTGCAAGATTATGCCAGCAGCGCCAAACGCATGTTGTTTAGCGCTGAGTCCGAGGGTCGCCGCGAAGCGCTGCTTGAATTGCTCGCTAAAATTCAGTTAAAACCTGCGCTGTTTAACCATTTTGATGAATTTATTCAAAGTGATGCCAAGTTAGGCCTTATCGTGTCGCCGCTGTCACGCGGTTGTTTGCTGCAGATCAGCGCCAAAGAAAGTATCAGTATCATTTGTGAGACTGAACTCTTCGGCCATCGTATTTCCCAGCAACGTCGCCGTGAAAAACAGCGTCAGATCAGTAATGATGCCCTGATTAAAAACTTGGCCGAACTCAAAGTTGGCCAGCCCATAGTGCATTTAGAACACGGCGTTGCACTTTATCGGGGCTTAGTCACCCTAGATACGGGTGGACTGGTCGCAGAATACTTGCAATTAGAATACGCTGGCGGTGACAAACTGTATGTGCCAGTGTCTTCGTTGCATCTCATCAGCCGTTACAGTGTTGGCGCCGATGAAGACGCCCACTTAAATAAACTCGGCAACGAGACGTGGGCTAAAGCCAAGAAAAAGGCGATTGAAAAAATCCGCGATGTTGCGGCCGAGCTGCTCGATGTCTATGCCCGTCGCCAAGCGCGTCCCGGCGAAAGCTGCGCAATTGACGAAGAAGAATACGCTCAATTCGCCCGCGGCTTCCCCTTCGAAGAAACCGTCGATCAAGAAAGCGCCATCATCGCCGTGTTAGCCGATATGCAATCGCCGACCGCAATGGACAGATTAGTCTGTGGCGATGTGGGCTTTGGTAAAACCGAAGTCGCCATGCGCGCCGCCTTTGTGGCCGTCAACGCTGGCAAACAAGTGGTCGTGCTAGTTCCGACCACACTGCTTGCCCAGCAACACTATGAAAACTTTAAAGACAGATTTGCCGACTGGCCCGTGGTCACTGAAGTGATGTCACGCTTTCGTACCGCCAAAGAGCAGACTCAAGTGCTGCAGCAATTGGAAGAAGGCAAAGTCGATATCGTTATCGGTACCCACAAGTTACTGCAATCTGAGGCTAAGTTTGAAAACTTAGGCCTATTGATTATCGACGAAGAACACAGATTCGGTGTGCGTCAGAAAGAGAAAATCAAGGCGCTGCGCGCCAACGTGGATATCTTAACCCTGACCGCAACGCCTATTCCGCGCACCTTAAACATGGCCATGTCGGGTATGCGCGATTTATCAATTATCGCCACCCCGCCCGCCAAACGTTTAGCGGTGAAAACCTTTGTGCGGGAATCCGATCCTGCAACCGTGCGCGAAGCCATTTTGCGGGAAATTCTCCGTGGCGGCCAAGTGTATTACCTGCACAATAATGTTGAAAGTATTGAGAAATGTGCCCAAGGCATTATCGATTTATTGCCTGAAGCGCGAGTCGTCGTTGCCCACGGTCAAATGCGTGAGCGCGATCTAGAACGGGTAATGTCAGACTTTTACCATCAAAGATTCAACGTGTTAGTCTGTACCACTATTATCGAAACTGGTATCGACGTCCCAAGTGCCAACACCATTATTATTGAGCGCGCCGATACCTTTGGTCTGGCACAGTTACACCAATTACGCGGCCGCGTCGGACGCTCGCACCATCAGGCCTACGCTTATTTGATGACGCCGCATCCCAAACGTATGACCCCAGATGCGCGCAAACGTTTAGAAGCCATTGATGCTCTTGAAGATCTCGGTGCGGGCTTTATGCTGGCGACCCAAGATTTAGAGATCCGCGGCGCAGGTGAACTCTTGGGCGATGAACAGAGTGGCCATATTTCGAAAATTGGTTTTAGCTTGTACATGGAAATGCTCGAAGCGGCAGTAAAAGCCTTAAAACAAGGCAAAGAACCGTCACTGGCGCAAATGCTCAATCAGCAATGCGAAATTGAACTGCGTATCCCCGCCCTACTGCCTGAAGCCTATGTGAGCGACGTAAATATTCGTCTGTCGCTCTATAAACGCATCGCAGGCTGCGAAACACAGGCGGCGCTGGATGAGTTAAAAGTCGAATTGATCGACCGTTTTGGCTTATTACCTGAACCGACGCGTAACTTAATGGAAATGACCCTCTATAAACATGAGGCGACTCGCTTAGGTGCGACTAAAATAGAAGTGCACAGTAAAGGTGGCAGCATCGAATTTAGTGATGATCATGTCATAGATCCTGTATTTATTATTGGATTACTCCAAAGCCAGCCACAAATCTATCGAATGGAAGGACCGAATAAGTTAAAGTTCAGCCTTGCAGCCGAAACCAGTAAAGACAGGCTCGCTTTAGTGAAACTCTTGCTAGAACAATTATCGCAACATCGTCTTGGAGATAAATAGTGTTACGTAAACTCGCGGTCTCTATCGCTACACTCATTGCACTATCACACAGTCAGGTCGTCCAAGCAGAAGCTTGGTTCGAGGTTGAAGTCTATGTGTTTGAACGCCAAAGTCAGTCAAGTGAACAATGGCCTGATGCGCCGAACAAGACGAAA
Organism: Shewanella sp. SM29; assembly: GCF_025654245.1. Classification (NCBI taxonomy): domain Bacteria; kingdom Pseudomonadati; phylum Pseudomonadota; class Gammaproteobacteria; order Alteromonadales; family Shewanellaceae; genus Shewanella; species Shewanella sp. SM29. The sequence goes on along the minus strand of NZ_JAKKRN010000019.1, from coordinate 28,124 downwards.
ACCGATAACGCAATAGACTTAATCTCCCCAGCTATCGCGCAAGCAATCACGCCGATACCCAGCGCATCTGCGCCTTGCACACTGGTATTTGATGCCGATGCAAATAGCCACTGCGCTGAAACCTTAAACGGTACCTCAACGTCAGAACCTATGCCTGCCGCGCCTGCGAGTGTGGAATATCGTTACCCGCCGGTGATCCCATCAGAAATCAGCAGCGCACAGATCAGTTATCCTACAGCCAATGGCAACCCAGTATTGTTAACCCGCAGCCAAAGTCAGTTCGCGAGCATTATCAATAGTATTTCCCGCGAACGTGGTACGCGCAGTTTACTGCACATGGCTTGGCAACAACCTATGCGTGGTAAGAGTGGCTCAGTACCCATACGCTTATTTGCGGGTAAAGATTTCTCAGGTACTTATCACTTCGATGGCAGAAAAATCATTAAGCAAGCTCAAGCTGAGCCTATGATTAATGCCGATGGCACGCCAATGCTTGCACCTGCTGTATCACCAGTATGGGAATTAGATGGCACACTGAATATCTATTTAAGCCACTATTTGTATATTGAAACCGCATTGCACTTGCGCAAAGAAGGCAGAAAGTTAATGCCAGCCGTACCCAGTGATGCGGCCGATACCAGCGCAACACTCACGGCACCCAAAGTCATGACACCATTTTTAATGTCTGTGCCTTTGGAGCAAAACCGCCGTGTGAAGAGTGAAGAAATCCATTATTTAGATCATCCCGAAATGGGCATGGTGATCCAAATCCGCAAGATGGCGCAACCCAGTGCAATGCAAAATAATCAGAATGCCGAATCAATACAGACTGTTGGCCAATACTGAACAAACGCACAACCCGCACAATTCTTAAGTTAAAACGGTGCAGTTAAGTTAACACGGTACGTTTAAATTAAGACTGAACGATGGAGAAATCGAGGTAGATATCATCAGCCTCGTCTTCTCCTACTGTTACTGTTAATCCCTCAGTGCAAGGCACACCTACTTCGCACCAAGCAATTAAAGCATTAACCGCAATGTCACTGCCTTGGGCGAGAACTTCAACACTACCATCGCGGCAATTGGTTACATATCCTGTCACGCCCAAGGCTCTGGCCTTAGTCAGGGTCGCATGACGGCAACCAACACCTTGCACTTTTCCCGTCAAATTAATTAATACTCGCTTCATCTCACGCTCCTTTTTCACGGAACCTTGTTATAGAAATAAGCATAGCCGCAATTATCCAAAGGCTAAGTGTTAACCTATGGATTTGTAGAACAAAAAACAAACAATATTTAAATTTAGGCAAAAAAAAACAGCTAACAAGACTGCTGCTAGCTGTGTCGGGCGACATACGCAAAGGGATATCCAATAAATGGACAAATAAAACAGCAACTCTGTATCATTCTGTTACAAAATAGCAAGGGTCGCTACTTTACACAATAAATAATTATTTTCAAGAGTTTGAAAAGTAAAACTATCCATCCCGAATGAATATAATGCTTTTAGCTGAAAATCAGCTCGTACACCCATCTGCATTGTTCATGTTTAAAAACACCCCCTGTGATAGCCAAAGAAGTATAAAGGCATGTTGACGTTTAACGCTGAGATTGTGTTTGTTCTGGCAAGTTAGTAAACACGAAACGAGGGGTTGAGAAGTCCCCCTCTAATGACATGCCTGACGATAAAGCAAGGCAGCAAACTAGATGCAAAAAAGCAAAAAACCGACCTAATTAGTCGGTTTTTGCTTGATTGTGTGATTAGGTGATGAAGTGCTACTCGCTGATCATCTGACCATTTTGATAGCGATACTCGGATGACGGTTCACCATTAAAGTAGTACACCGACCTGCCGTGCAGTTGATTATCAAGATACTCATCACTTTGCAGCAGGCTGCCATCTTCATTAAAACTATAGCCTTTACCTTGCAATTGACCTTTATCATCATACTGGGCCTGCCCTAATAAATGACCATTGGCGGAAAAGGCTTGCCAGTGACCCACTTCGTGTCCAGCTTTATAGTTGCCATGCCATAGCTTAACCATGCTGTAGCTGCTTTCATCTTGCAGCAGCCATTGGCCTTCGCGCTGACCGTTAACATACTGACCTTGGGCTTGCAGTTGTTTATCAAAGCCACGCAGTAAATACGCGCCATGTAACTTAGCGTTTTTATAAAACTCTCGACGCATTATCGTGCCATCGGCTGCGATTTCTGTTTGTTCACCACTCAGCTCACCTTGTTGGTTAAACTGCTCATTGCGCGTCGTATCCGCGTTTTTTGTGACCCACTTGCCGGACTTTAACCCTAAGTGATATTGGCCGATGACAAAGCCGCCGTCCTCGGCCTTATCTTCTCGATATGCACCGTGCATTTGACCTTTGCGGTAGTTTATCCGCCTGATATAACCGTTCCAACCAGCACCGATATACAAGCCATCGTATCGCCCCTTGAGTTGTTCATCACGTTCAATCAGCTCACCAGCTGCATCAAAACGCTGACGTAAGCTCCAGTCTTTTGTAGTATCTTGCTGATATTGATAAGTTAACTTACCCGCAGAATCGAAGCGCTGTTCAGTGCTAATCTGACCTTTAGCGAAGTATTGCGTGTCGGTTTGGGTCGCAACGTTACCGGCATTATCATAGGTAATATGTTGAATTTCACGACCATCCTTATCATACTTTTGCCGCTCTGCTAACCGCCCTTGTTCATCAAAACGCTGCTGGTTTCCCACCTGTTTATCATGCTCATAGTGTTTAATCTCTTGCAGCACATCGGCAGCTCGGTAAATCAACACTTCGCCGTGTATTTTCCCCTTAAGATAAAACTCTTTAGTGTATAACCAGCCGTCTTTTGTCCAATACAGTCGCTCGCCTTCTCTTTTTCCCGCCACCATATTAACGGTTTGCTCCGGCTGACCATTGTTATGAAAGCTTTCATATAGCCCTTCCATACCGTTAGCGCCGTAGGTTACGCGTGTTTGCAACTGGCCATTGTTAAAATAACTTTGCGATAATCCTAATTCAGCACCATTCACACGATGCTGAAGCTCCCTTAATTGACCATTAGTATGGTAACTTTTCTGATCTCCATGCAACTGGCCATGCTGGTAGTGGTACTCTCCCGAGAGCGCTCCGTCTTCCCAATAATGCAGATGCGTGCCTTGATAACGCCCTTGTGCATCGCTACTGCCCTTGCGAGACAGTTGACCATCGGGATAGAAAAACTCAAAATCACCAACGATAAAACTCTCGGCTAAATTGGGACTGTTGACGCAGCCCTTAAAAACGGGTTTATCCGTCTCCAGATAAAAGAGTTGTAGCGGCCACTCGCCATTTTGCTCTGTCGGCGCTTGCTCCTGATAATAAATGGCTTCACCAGGCACATCGCTAAGCCGCCATAGTTCGTCGAGTAAAATTCGCTCAGCCGACAGATTAAACGACATAAGTAGCGCAAATAATAGTAATAAGACTCTCATATTCTGCTCCTTAAGGTAACGCAGGGAATGCATTAACCCACTGTTTATTGACCGGTTCGCCGCTTATCGTCAGCTGCTCTATCTGTGCTGCGCGCCCCGCCAGTACAAACCAGCGTTCCTCACGTAATACTTGCTGCAACGGACGCTGATAAAAATCACTGCTGTCACCTTGAATAGCAGGAGATAGCTGTAAATTTTGCGCATTTAAAAAACGATAGCGCCGCATAAAGTCGGCCACGGTTTGATGGGTATCAACATTCGGCAACTGAGTGATATCAATCAACCAGCTTTGCTCGGGTTGATACGCTAGCGCTTGCCATTTGGGCGTACCGGTACAGGCCAAAGTGCTGCTGACATTGATGTCGTAAAAATTGCGGCGGATCCCATCGGCGCTAGTCAGTTGGTACAGCACAAACTTATCCAGCCCTCCACCAAAACCCGTGTTGTTAGTGCTTGTGTTTGTCCATTGCAGTGTGTGCTCGTTGACCTTAGGTGCATCGACAACACTGAGCGTGCACACTACTGCTTGCTCGGAAGTTAACAGCAAACTGACGCCGTATTTGGCCACGACTTGCGGCTCAAGTAAGGCGGGGTCTTCAGGTGCAGTAACTTGCGGCTGATTAACATAGGACGCATACATATCATCACTATAAAGCAGTTGTTGCTGCGCCGGCGGATAGGCGACATTTTGCGCGTAATCTTGAGTCGGAATAAAACGAATGTTCTTAGTCAGTTCACCACTGTCAACCACAGTATTCACATAGAGTGTCAGCGTGGGCGGCGCTGCGGGAAAGGTAAACTGTGTGATCGATTCATATTGTGCAGCTGAGGCCAACGCCACCATATTTTGCTCTGCCGGGGTTAACCAATCCGGCCCAGTGGGCGGCGGTGAAAGATATTTCACCATAGCGCCTTCGGCACCGTCAAAGCGCCGGTATAACCAAGATTTGTCAGTGCTGCCTCGCGATTTCAGCAAATAACTGAATGGTTTATCTGGGATTGGCGAGAGTTCCAGCTGTATATCTTCATATTGCAAGGCCACAGTTTTGCTGGGATCGGGGGTCAGGTTAAGTTTGACTAATTTCGCGCCGCGATAATGGGCAGTCGCGCGAAACTCAGCAACCTGAGCTAAGAGGTCATTCGGCGCATTCCAACCGATAAGCAAATTCTGCTGCTCAGACTGATGGAAACCATCCTGTTCTGGATAACTATAACTACCTACCTTGCTCAATTGCAGCGGCAGTACTGTGCCATCCGCACTGTGTGCTGTGATATCGGTTAAGCTAAACCCGCCTTCGGGTTTAAAACCTGAAAAGTCATACTGATAAGTCAGCTTTAATAAATCATCTTGCTGGTAAAAGTAGCCCGCATCATAGGCAAATACAGCATCTTGGGTTAAGGTCTTATTGACGTTATCCAACACAACGTCAGGTTGTTTTTGATACTCAAATACTGGGAAATCATAAAAACCTAAATACTGCGTCAGATCGCCCAACTGGCGCTCCTGCGGCAACATAATAACGTTGCTGCGCACAGTGCCCTTATAGCCGTAGCGCTCAAACGGCGCTTCCGCCACTAAGGCTAACTGCGCTAACCAACCCCGCTCACGCTCTAACATCAACTGACCGTATATTTTGGCTTGTTCGCCGCCACTTTCAACTTTGGCTAACACATGCGTATCAGTGACTTGCAATACAGTAAGCTTGGCATTGGCGTGGTCTTGATAGGCAGGAAGCGCGACGACCGCCCCTGCTTTGGCGGGTATGGTGCTAAGGAAGGCCGATGAGCTAAAGAGCTTTTTCAGTTCCTGCTCAAGCTCTGCGCCGCGTTCAGCCAGCAGGGCCTGCCATACCGGTTTGTTCAATGCACTGAATTCTTTAACGCTGCCATCGTCTAGATTTAACGTAAATTCAAACCCCTGCGAGAAAATAGCGTGCATTTCTGGATTACGATCGGCCCGCTGGCCACTACTGACGCCGCTCCCTTGGCCATCGCGCATGTTCATATAATCGACATGCACTTGAAACCGACTGTTTTTGCCTGTTTCGAGGACCTTATAACGCAGCAATTGATGTGACGTGGCGTTAACCGTTTCGGTACGCTGACCATTGTCTACAGTGATGTTAGTGGTGCTATACAGCTGATACGAGCGCTCTTCCCCTTTTTCAGGCGTAAACTCAACATCAGCATCCCCAAAAGAACAGGCCGATAATAAACAGCATGCAACTACGCTAACCAAGTACTTCATGGTTATTCCTTGTATCTCAAACAAATAGTAAGCGCCGCATTATGCCCTTTCATACCCAGTAAATAAAATGCTTTGGCTATTTATGCCTATCCAGCGCAACACCAGAGTGCGCGACTAAGCATCCTTTTTAGATAGTCACAGGTACAACAATGCCAATCTTAGGCAAATTCTTAATGACGAATTCCGGCATCAAGAACTGATGCAAACAGCTAGCTGTGCGGCATTAATTGTCATTGTTTCCCAGTGACTCGCCGATTTTTTATTTAATAAGAAGTATCCCTATAGGCTCGACGGTAACATCTGCAGCACACGGAAGTGCAAATACCGCGTTCACATGGTCAATGATGTTCCCGGCATCATAGTGACATTTCCCATATCCCTATGGGTCAGATGTGAAAGAGCACCCATATCGCCAACGGTCACTGTTGTAACTGTAGTGGCACACAAATTAGCCCTAAACAGCTTTTGCCCCAAAGCTTGCTAGCACTCGGCAGGTGAATAGCAAACTTACAAACAAGTTGCCATACAAATTCTCATCTATTTACTCAATGTTTGGTTTTACAGTAAATCGCCTAACAATGTGCGGGTATACAGTCGTATTTAAATTTAGATATTTGGGGGTGATTTGAAGACAAAATCAGTACGCATTAATCAAACTGATAGAATCTCATAAAATCAATTAATTAAATCTACTTTTGGTTAATAGATTTGAAAAACGCGCATGCGCGTTTTTCCTGATGGTGTATTTGATAGAAAGCTGATAAGTTATTTATATACAGATAGTTAACTGTGCGCGCTTTCACTGGTAACGCGCATGAACACTAATCGAACGTTAGCTGCAAAGAGGCATAATGTCCCAATACAAACTGACGGAAGAGATCCTAAAAAGTTCTAATGCAGCAATTTGGGACCTGGCGAAGCTTGAGTGGTCCCTGTATCAAATATACGAAGCGGAGGAGCCGGAAACCTGCTTGTGCGGTCACTTCCCAATAATTGAAGTTTGCACCCTTCAAAACAAGCTTAACGGTCAATTTGCAACCGTTGGCAATTGCTGCGTTAAGAAATTTATAGGACTGCCATCAGACCTAATATTCCAAGCCGTCAAGAGAGTCCGAAAAGACAACCAAAAGTCACTTAATGCTGAAGCCATTAGACATGCATATGAAAAGAGCTGGATAAATGGGTGGGAGTATAATTTCTCAATCGACACAATGAGAATGCGCTCACTTACCAGCAAGCAGCTCCAAACTCGCATTAAGGTCAATGAAAAAATGCTGGCAAACATGAAAAAGAACTGTGGTAACGGCTAAAAATGCGCTCAACTGTCGCTCATTTCGTCAGTTAGCTTAATCGTTATAAATCACTTGAGTTCGGAGGATTATGAATATTTCAACCTTAGAAATAAGTAAAACGGCAATGTATCACGGAGAGTTTACAGACCGTAAAAAAGAGTTTTCAGAAGCATGTAAATGGCTATCCGAAGAGATGGGTTTTCCATATAAAAGTACTCGAATGGGCGACTACGAGCGGCTGCTAAAAACATTTGTTAACCCTGGAGCTAAAGCGCCTACGGAACGAGACTTAATTGATGATTTTTATCACTTCATGCAAGCAGTGACCGAGGCGTGCCAGATCATCCGATTATGGAATACTTTTAAAGATGGTAAGCACGAGGGTTTAAAAGATCGTATTAAGCATGTTATGTCAGGTAAGAGCATACGTACCGAAGCAATCAAAAAGAACAAAAAGGGGCAGAATGATGACCCTGCACGAGATTTTGCGTTTGAGCTGAATATTGCCTCTAGGTTTCTCAAAGGCGGCTATGAAGTGGATCTAACAGATGATTGCGATGTGGTTGTTACTATTGATAAAGATAAATTGTACGTAGAGTGCAAACGTATAAAGTCTTTGAAAAAGTTAGCCACTCGCATTAAAGAAGCATCAAACCAGATTGATACACGCATTGGTTTAAATCGTAAAAATAAGTATGGCTTGATAGCAATGGACGTGACTGATGTACTTTTGCCTGAGGGCACAGTAACAGCAACTAGCGATGTGCGTTTGTATGACATGGAAATACAAAAAGCAATTACAGGTTTCGCTAAAGAGCAGCAAGATGTATCAGCCAAAAACGCAGGTCGTAATGTAGCAGGAATTTTATTTGAATTTAGTTCGAGCGCATTCTTTTCTCATGAGGAAAAGGAACCTGCATTGGGCTTTGGGCGCGCTGCGTGCATGTATAGGCAGGCTAGTCAAAATAAAAAGTCGTTGGCTCTAGTCTCTGGTTTTATGGACAAAATTGCCAACCAAAATCTATAAAGTTCAGATTTATAACAAGCGTTCCAATTGACCTCATACTGTCACGAATTTTGCGTTATTTGGTGATCACTCTCGTATGGACTTGAGAATATGTTAAAAGAAATAGATTGTGATTTGGTTCAAGTCAGGGAAACTGGACTCGGGATGATTCTCCGAGTTGTAATCCTACAAGCTAACGGTTGGGCTGAAGACTTCAAATTTCTAGTTCATAAGTACGCACCTAACGAAATACCTATTGATAATGCAGATATTGACTGCCCGAATTGGACTGGACGTTGGTTGATTGCTCAAACGTTCACTGCAATGGCCCTTGAAGCATTCTATTACGATTATGTAATAGAAAAGGAATCTAAGACTAAAGCAGAAAATAAATGTTCGCCTGTTGTGAGATACCAATATTTAGCAGAAACTTATCTCGGTCAAATTAACGTCACTGATAGTGATCTGTATATTCAGTTAAAGGCTTTGAATACGCTAAGGCGTCACTGGGTCCACAATAAAAGTACTGATTTGGGAAAGTATAGTTGCCCTGATAAATATTTTAGTCTAGGTCATTGCTTGGCATTACTAACCAGTGTGTTTCGATTGTTTGAATCGAATGATTATTCATGTATTGTCGCTAGAGTCTATAGAGAAATACTTGAGCAAGCACAGAGTAATGTAAAAGATATAATTGAAACTATATAATATGAAGCACATAACAAGGGCGTGTAATCTGACCCCAGCGTTATGCATAAAAACGGAGTCTGAGCATGGTCGACATTAATCGAAAAAAAGAGCTACGGTATTTGTTCTTGCACAAGCTGTACGAACTGACCGACGGAAGTGAGCTTAAAAGGGTTGCTAAAGAAGATGTTGCTAAGCACTTTGATGTTACGCCACAGGAAACTCACGATATTTGGAAGTACCTGAAAGGTGAATACCTCGCCGATCCAGTGAATATGGCCGTGTCGATTACTCATGCAGGGGTCGTGGAAATTGAAAGAGCCGTAACTGAGCCAGATAAACCAACGCAGTATTTTCCACCCGTGAATATAATTAATGTTCATCAAATGCATGGCTCGGTAATTCAACAAGGAACAACAAATAGCACCCAAACAGTACAAATAACAAATGCTGAAAAATTTGCGATTAATGAATTTATGGGAAAGTTGAAAAACGCCTTGCCAGAACTGAACTTGGATGATTCTGCGCACTCAGAAATTTCAGCTGATATAGCTACAGTCGAAGCACAAATTGGCTCGAAAATGCCAAAGGGTGGAATCATAAAGGAAAGTCTTCTTTCCATTCAGCGTGTTCTTGAAGGCGCATCGGGTGCCGTTCTCGCTCAGCAATTACTTCCATATATTCCGGCACTTCTCGCTACTTTTGGCTATTGAAAATACATAACAATCAGCTTCACTGGATTCGCTCGCTCTCCTGTTAGCAGGGACGTTAGTCCATAGAAATATTAATCCGAGACTCACATAGTAGAGCAAAAGTCCTAACACACAATGTCCAAGAGTGTGTTGCGTATGTCTTTTAAATCTACAGGTTACGTGAATGCACGAAAGGTGAGCCATGGTGATTGGCGAGACGACCGTCCGCCCCATGGACGGGGCGGTCGAGCATCCACGGACGGACTGGCTGCGAGTCGGCGAGTCAATGCCATGGCAAGCCTATATGCGTAGATACCAGCCAACGCTAATCCCCTAAAACCAAAACCAAAAGTCGCAGCCTAGACTACTTTCCTACACATTTAAGTCCAAAACCAATACAGTCGATTTTACAATCTAGAGCCCTTAGTGTGCCCTGCTTAAAAATATCCCAACAGCCACAGTCATATTCGCAGTCGCAATGTGCGTCACATGAAGTACGAAAGCCAAAACCATAAGGCGGAATAGCCGATGAGATAAATCCACTCCCCTCTTAAATATAAAAAGAGGAGTGATACTTTTATTCAATCGATATAAATCAAGCCAACTTAAAGGCTTTTATTTTGGGGAGATGGGCGGCGAGTTGGGGGAATTTGTGGGGCTGAATGTCATCCCAATCAATCGAATAATAGGCGCTTAATTCACTGGCGAGTTGCTGATTATCGAACATCTCATCATTAACCGAAAATATACACATGGCCTTGTGAGTATTCTTTTCACGAAATTGCGACACGCACTTATTGGCAATATCGGCATATTCTTCTGGGCGATCAATCTTGCCCTGCATATTATTTTCTGGGTGCAAATTAGGATTAATCAGCACTGATTTAAGACCATTTAAAAATCCAATCCGTTCGGCCCAATAAGCGCCGAGTCCCACGCCAACCATTAACGGCGCGGGATCGTCGCTATGCTGCATTTGCTTAGCGACTTCCTTGAGCAAGTGTTGCATGTCGTGCTTAGGGTGCAAGGTGCTGTAACTGATCAAACGCACATCAGGGTCAATAAATTGCAACTGACGCATTTTTTCGTGATTACCTGGGCTAGTAGCATCAAATCCATGAAGATAGAAAATCATATCAAGGCCTTTTAATCATTTTTGATTACAGTGAATTAACTAACCCTAGCAAAAGAGTGATCTCACACCTTGCGCTACATCAAACTTTCGCCTGTTGAGCCAAACAAATTTGCTCGGCAAGCTGCTTGGCATTTTCCCAACGAGCCGTATTATCGAGCGCCGCTGCCGTTTGCGAGGCATTGGGTTTAAGTAAACTCGCAGGATACTGTGGCGCGCTCGCAGGCCATGTAAAGCCATCCAGCAGCGACATCACGCCCGCATTGTCATTACACACTAAAATCATGTCGCAACCTGCGGCTAAGGCGGCGCTGGCCCTTGCACGGTAATCGCCCGCAAATCCTGCGCCTTGCATGCCGAGATCGTCAGAGAAAATCACCCCGTTAAAGCCAAGTTCTTTACGCAGCACTTGTTTTAACCAGTATTCAGAGAAGCCCGCAGAGTTAGGGTCAACTTTAGGGTAAACCACGTGCGCGGGCATCACGCCTAATAATTTCTCTTTTGCGATCAATTCTTTAAACGGTAGGATATCCTTTGCAAAAATCGCCTCGGCATCGCGATCATCAATGGGTTTCTCGTAGTGCGAATCCGCCACTACACTGCCGTGCCCGGGGAAATGTTTACCCACGGCGCCCATGCCAGCTGCGGCCATGCCAGCAATAAAGCTTTCGGCCAATGTAATAACCTCGGCGGGCTCTGGGCTAAAGCTGCGTTTACCTATGACTTGGCTCACGCCGTTTAAGTCCAATACGGGCGCGAAACTTAAGTCGATATCGCAAGCCAGTAATTCAATCGCCATCAAGAAACCGAGCTCACAGGCCCAACGCTTGGCCAATACCATATCGCCCTTTGCTGCGGGTAAAATGTCGCCCATGGCGGGAATAATGGTAAAGCCATCACGGAAACGTTGTACTCGGCCCCCCTCGTGATCTACGGCGATTAATATTTCTGGGCGTATTTGGCGTATCTGTTGTACCAGACGGATCAACTGATCACGGCTCGAAAAATTGCGGGAAAATAGGATTAAACCACCCACCTGTGGATGGCGTAGCATCTCAGATTCAGCCTCACTGACGTCCAACGACAGTAAATCCAACATTAAATAGCTCATACTTCTCCCTAAAAATATTCATTAATACTCAAAAAATAACCACTCAAGCCATAAGTAGTCCACGCTCACAAAAAAGCTAAAAAAAGCGAGCCACCTACTCTTGTAGCGCTGTCGAAGCCTGTATTCTTGGCCATAAAATGGCCTGTAAAAAAGTCCCAATTAAGTTCAGCTTATCCGAACTATTACGAATAAAAAAAACTAATGTGAATTGTCACACTAATCTATGGGATACTGGCGTTAGAGTATCACACAAGCAGATTTCGCATGAAAGAACGCCGCCACTGACCAGAGTACACGCGCAAGATTAGCGTGCTTCAATCTGCAGAGCGAGCAATCCCATGCACTCAGACTAAAATAATAAACAAGACACAACAGGACTTCTATCATGATTAGCGTATTTGACATGTTCAAGATCGGCATAGGTCCATCGAGTTCACATACCGTCGGCCCAATGAAAGCGGGCAAAATATTTATGCAAAACCTGACTGACTCAGGACTCGTGACCCAGATTGATGAATTAAGAGCCGAACTCTTTGGCTCCCTCGGCCAAACAGGCAAAGGCCACGGCACGGGCAAAGCAGTGATTTTAGGCTTAATGGGCGAAGATCCCGAAACCGTGGACACTGACAGTATCGACGGTATTTTAGAACACGTCTCCAAGGACGAAACCTTAACGCTGCACTGTGGCAAAGTAGTTAAGTTTACCCGTGAGCAAGGCATTACCTATCACAGACGCAAAACGCTACCTGCGCATGCTAACGCCATGACCTTGTACGCTTACTGTAAAGGAGAATGCATTTTTGATCGCACTTACTACTCAGTGGGTGGCGGCTTTATTTTAGATGAAGATGAAATTAGCCAACGTAATGCATCGCCAGCCTCACAAATTGAATCGGCACCTTTTGATTTTGTGAGTGCGGCTCATTTACTGGAATTATGCGGCGAGCAAGGTCTCAGCATTTCTTCTTTAATGATGGCGAACGAACTAAGTTTAGCCACTGAAGATGAAGTCAAAGCCAAGCTGTGGAATATTTGGCAGACGATGAAAACCTGTATCGAACGCGGTTATCAGAAGGAAGGTATTTTACCTGGCGGCCTAAAACTGCGTCGTCGTGCACCTGCACTGTACCGTCGTTTGAAAGCCGAAGGCCGTAACAATGTCGATCCATTAACCGCTATGGATTGGGTCGATTTATTCGCCCTATCGGTCAACGAGCAAAATGCGGCCGGTGATCGCGTCGTGACTGCGCCAACAAACGGTGCTGCGGGAATTATTCCTGCCGTTTTATGCTATTACGATACCTTCGTACAAGAAGTGGATATCGATGTCTGCGCCCGTTATCTATTAACTGCCGCTGCGATTGGTATTTTGTACAAGAAAAATGCCTCAATTTCGGGCGCCGAAGTCGGTTGCCAAGGTGAAGTGGGCGTGGCCTGTTCTATGGCCGCTGGCGCACTGACTGAAATCATGGGCGGTACGGTTGAGCACGTTGAAAACGCGGCTGAAATCGGCATGGAACATAACTTAGGTTTAACCTGCGATCCTGTGGGCGGCCTAGTGCAAGTGCCTTGTATCGAACGTAATGCCATGGGCGCGATCAAAGCGATCAACGCTTCTCGTATGGCCCTACGCGGTGACGGTAACCATAAGGTTTCACTGGATAAAGTGATCAAAACCATGATGGACACCGGCAGAGATATGCGCAGTAAATACAAAGAAACCGCCAAAGGCGGCCTAGCAGTCAACATTGTTGAGTGCTAAGTGCTGAGTGTTAGTTCACTCCCACTAATCGCTTAAATCGCACCATAAAAAATGCCGCAACTCACAAAGTTGCGGCATTTTTGTTTTAGCTCATCGGCGTGACTGCTGAATCGGCTATTTAAGGCTTAAAGTACAAGCTATGGAACTTAAGGTGCTCTTCAATAAAGCTCGCGATGAAGTAGTAGCTGTGATCGTACCCCGCTTGCATCCGCACATCCAAGGGATAACCCTTGGTATGGGCGATATCCACCAGCGATTGTGGCATCAATTGGGTATCTAAAAAGCTATCGGCTTCACCTTGGTCAATCAGTACTGGCACTTCGCTAATCGCGAGCTTAAGCAACTCACAGGCATCATACTGCCGCCAATGTTCACGATTTTCACCTAAGTACTCGCTAAAGGCTTTAATACCCCAAGGTGCATTACTCGGATTCGAAATCGGGCTAAAAGCCGAAATTGAGCTATATCTGTGCGGATTACTCAGACCAATCACCAAAGCACCATGACCGCCCATCGAATGGCCGGAGATAGCGCGCTGGGTAGTGACGGGAAAATGCGCTTCAATCAAGTTAGGCAGCTCATGGACTATGTAATCGTACATTTTGTAATGACGATTCCAAGGTGCTTTTGTCGCATTGAGGTAAAAACCCGCGCCTAAGCCTAAATCGTAAGCTTTATCCGCCGCATCGGGCACATCGTCACCGCGAGGACTGGTATCAGGGGCGACAATCGCCATCCCAAGTACCGCTGCCATGCGCTGTGCACCCGCCTTCTGCATAAAGTTTTCATCGGTACAGGTTAGACCTGAAAGCCAATACAACACAGGCACAGGTTTATTCACCGCCTCAGGCGGCAGATAAATCGCAAAGCGCATCTCGCAGTTTAACGACTGAGATTGATGGCGATATTGCTTATGCCAACCACCGAAACTCTTGTTACAACTGATATTTTCTATGGTCATACAAGTCCTTTTAAGCTCAATCTTTTAGCGCTTGGTCATAGCGTTAGTCATCTGATCAGTTGGCAACACAGCAGACAGATTTGCACCTGTCTGCCGGTTTGTCACTGAAGCATCAATTGACAATGCAAAACCACTTATTTATCAAAATGGATCACGCTACGGATGCTCTTACCTTGGTGCATCAGCTCGAACGCTTCATTGATTTGCTCAAGTCCCATAGTATGGGTGATAAAATCATCGAGCTTAAACTCACCCGCCATGTAACGCTCAACAATGTGTGGCAGTTCAGAACGCCCTTTCACACCGCCAAAGGCAGAACCGCGCCATACTCGCCCAGTAACTAATTGGAATGGACGGGTTGAAATCTCTTGACCAGCACCGGCAACACCTATGATCACCGACTCTCCCCAGCCTTTATGGCAACACTCTAAGGCGCTGCGCATCACGTTGACGTTGCCGATACACTCGAATGAGTAATCCACGCCGCCATCGGTCATTTCAACGATCACCTCTTGGATGGGCTTATCGAGTAATTTAGGATTGATGCAATCGGTCGCGCCGAGTTTTTTGGCTAACTCGAATTTAGACTCGTTGATATCAATCGCGATAATGCGGCTGGCTTTGGCCATAGTAGCACCGATAATCGCCGATAAACCGATACCGCCGAGGCCGAAAATCGCCACGGTTGCGCCTTCTTCCACTTTGGCCGTGTTCATCACAGCGCCCATACCAGTGGTCACGCCGCAACCCAGCAGACAAATTTCTTCTAATGGCGCGCTCTTATTGACTTTCGCCAATGAGATTTCAGGTAACACGGTATATTCAGAGAAGGTCGAGCAGCCCATGTAATGGAAAATAGGCTTGCCATCAAGATAAAAACGCGTGGTGCCATCGGGCATTAAGCCTTTACCTTGGGTCGCACGAATTTTTTGGCACAGGTTAGTTTTGCCCGATAGGCAGAACTTACACTCGCCGCACTCTGGGGTATAAAGTGGGATCACATGATCGCCCACTTGCACGCTGGTCACACCCTCGCCCACTTGCTCAACGATACCGCCGCCTTCGTGGCCTAAAATCGCTGGGAATACGCCTTCTGGATCGTCACCGCTCAGGGTAAAGGCATCCGTGTGACACACGCCCGTAGCCACAATGCGCACTAAAACTTCGCCCGCTTTAGGTAACATCACATCCACTTCTTCAATCTTAAGCGGTTGTCCTGGTCCCCAAGCCACTGCGGCCTTTGATTTAATAAACTGCGGTTTTTCGTTCGACATTGTTACGTCCCTTGAATAGGTAATAGGAGTAAGTCATTGGTGTATCATAAATTCAATTCAGGCCAAGCAAATTCTTGCGACCATTGCACTGATGCTACTGAATAGGAGGATTGTATTTGTTTCTCAGCGAGAGACAATCTAGTATTCAAGCAATTCATTTTTACTGAGTAACAACAATGTATCTCTGGGACGGCATTTCTGAATTTGTCGCGGTGGCTGAGGCCGAAAGTTTTACCCTAGCGGCGCAGCGGCTGAATATCTCCACCGCCCACGTTAGCCGCCAAGTGAGCACCTTAGAAAACCGCCTCGGCACAAAACTCTTTTACCGCACAACCCGCAAAGTGTCGTTAACCGAAGAAGGCACGATTTATTATCGTCACTGCCGCCAATTACAAACGGGGTTAGAAGAAGCCGAGCGCGCCATCTCAAACCTAAAGGACTCACCCCAAGGCTTAGTCAAGCTCACGGCGCCCGTCGCCTATGGCGAGAAATTTATCATGCCATTACTCAATGATTTTATGGTGCAATATCCCAGCGTTGAATTTAGCGTCGACTTGACCAATCGCACCTTGGACTTGATTGAAGGCGGTTATGATCTGGCCATTCGCCTCGGAAAACTCGCAGATTCGAGTTTGATGGCCAAACCGCTCAGCAGCCGTACCCACTATGTCGCCGCCTCACCAAGCTATGTGGAAAAATACGGTCAGCCCCATACCTTATCAGAACTTAGCCAGCACAATTGTTTGATCGGTAATCATAATTACTGGCGCTTTGTAGAAAATGGCCGCGAGCGCAATATTAAAGTCCGCGGCAATCTCAATTGTAACAGTGGCTACGCATTAAGGGATGCGGCACTAAAGGGCATAGGGATAGTTCAACTGCCTGATTATTATATTGAAGAAGATATTCAAACCGGACGGTTGCTCTCCTTCCTTGACAGTCACCGCGAAGCCAAAGAAGGCATTTGGGCACTCTATCCGCAAAACCGCCACCTGTCGGCTAAGATCCGTGTATTGGTCGATTACCTTGCCGAAAAACTCGCCGAGCAGGATTAAATACTGTTTGAGCAGATTGATTGGTAGCAGACAACACGGCGCAGACTAGCGCCAGTTTTCCCGCAAAGTGTAATACAACATGCCTAACGCCAACGCTTGATTGCCGAACCATTCATTTAACGGAATGCGGATATGGCGCATGGCGGCAAACAAATCAAACTCACGCAATTGCCCGTCCATCGCATTGGCCATGATCTCGGCCATAATGTGCGATGTCGCTACTCCGTGCCCAGAATATCCTTGGCAATAGAACACATTAGGCGACACTTTGCCGAGCTGCGGGATACGGTTAATCACAATTCCTGCCATTCCCGCCCACGCAAATTCGATATTAACGCCCTTTAATTGTGGAAACGTACGCTCAATCGCGGGCCGTAATTCCGCAGCCACATTTTTAGGATCGCGGCCGCTGTAGTTAGTGCCGCCGCCGAACATCAGCCGTTTATCCGCGGTCAGGCGATAGTAATCCAGTACAAAGCGGCAATCATACACGGCTAAATCCTGCGGATTGATTTGCAAAGCGACATCATCGGGCAGAATCGCAGTGGCGCAATTGCCTAAGGACGCCGGAAATAACATACCACGCAGTTTTGGACGGGCGAGTTTATGGTAAGCATTACCGGCGATCAGCACACTGTTGGCGCGCACTTTTCCCTTGGCTGTGACAACAGTCGCCACATCGCCTTCTTCAATATCAAGTACGGGTGAGTGTTCAAAGATTAACGCCCCAAGACCTGCTGCCGCGCGGGCTTCACCCAGGCATAAATTGACTGAGTGCAAATGCATGTTGCGCCGATTGACTAAGCCGCCGTGATACAAGGGCGAGCCTAAATAGGCAGGCATTTCATCGGCGAATACCAGCGTCATAAATTCACCCATGCCGCGGCGCTGCGCCTCATCATGCATAGCCCTAAGCTCGTGCATGTGCTTTGGCTGGTAAGCGGTTTGGATATGACCAAACTTTAAATCACAGTTTATGCCGTACTTGGCCACCCGATTTTTAATTATATCGTGGCCGCGCCAACGCATATTCCACACATAATCTTCAGCTTCATTGCCGATTTGACGGCGCAGCTGTTTTGTCATCGCAACATCGCCGGACAAACTGCCCGTCACCTGCCCACCATTGCGTCCGGTCGCGCCCCACGCAATTTTATTGGCCTCAATAAGTGCCACTTTATAGCCCTTCTCAGATAATTCCAACGCCGTTGCCACGCCGGTAAAACCGCCACCGACAATCGCTACATCGACTCGAATGTCGCCTTCAAGCGCAGGATAATCTGACTCTTGGTCAATGGTGGCATTGTAGTAGGAGGCGCAACGCTCTGCTGGCATGGTCATTCCTTGATGTTGAAAGTTAACTGTTGAAAATTAACTGTTGAAAGTTGATGGCTGAAAGTGAGTGTTAAGTCTTAGTTCTGGGCACTCGTTTTAACGCGGCATTATACCGACGTTGTTTTATATTTTTTACAAGCGTTCAGAATTTGTGAGTATATCTAAGTTGAGATCGAGGTCAACAGTGAATTGCGATAACTATTTTTGCAGGACATGACAAAGGGAGTAGAGCTGGCTGCAGGCTCCTTCTTGAAGAACCTGAAATGGAGGTGCTTGAGATGGAAGCTTCTGAGATGGAAGCTTCTGAGATGGAAGCTTCTGAAATGGCGGTACCTAAAATTAAGGCACTAAAATTAAGGATCTAAAATTAAGGTACCTAAGATAGAGACTCCGAATGTTAAGGCGCGGCTGATTTTATCTTTTAAGCCTTATACTTTTTGCTGGTTTAAGATAGGCTTGTGCGGCGTCATCCTCTTTTTATCTCAGCAACCTAGAGTCCATTATGCCACTATTACCACTTGTCCAATTGCCGTTTTCCCAAGCATGTGAAAACAACAAAGCGCCGATTTTAGCGGTATTAACACAAGCATTCTCACTCAACCAACATGTACTCGAAATCGGCAGTGGCACAGCGCAACATGCTGTGTATTTTACAGCAAATCTTCCCCATTTAATCTGGCAAACCAGCGATCAGGCTGAATATATTGAGGTCATTACCGCAAGGTGTATGCATGAAGGCAAGCGACCCAATGCAGCGGCAAACCTACGCTTACCACTTACCCTTGATGTTACCGCGCCATGGCCGGTGAAGGGATTAACATTTGATATTGATGGCGTATTTATTGCAAACACTTTGCATATTATGAGCAAAAATATGGTTGAAGCGTTTTTTACTGGCCTTGGTCTGTATCTCCCCCAACTCAAGACCCTGTGCATTTACGGCCCCTTTAACTACCAAGGCGAATTTAGCAGTGACAGCAATCGCCAGTTTGATGCCTTTTTAAAACAGCGCGATCCCGCCAGCGGCATTCGTGATATTGAATGGATTTGCAGTTTAGCCAGCGAGCAAGGCCTAACGCTGAAGCAAGATGTGGCTATGCCGGCCAATAATCGACTACTGCATTTTGTTAGAGGCTAGCTTTTTGTTAAAGGCTCATTTTTTGTTAAAAGCTAGCTTTGGTTGAGTGGTTTAGTCCGTTTTGGCCTCGGCGGTTCTGTGCCCATAGCTCAGCACTCGGGTAGCTTTCCACTGTTCGTTCTGTTTGCGCCATACAATGACAAAGTCGGCTAGGCCATCACAGCTACCTGTTTCAAAGCTGCAAAAACGATGAACGCCTTGCTCTATCGCGCCAAACTCTTTCACCGGAAACACTTTCATCGTGCCCGCAACTAACTCGCGGCGGTAATGGCCACAGGCATATTTTTCGGTATTAGCGATCATGTCCTTGCGGTTCCAAGTGACGCCACCCGTGTCGTGGTAAAACTCTACATCTTCAGTGAAAAAATCAGCGTGTTTCTTTAGTTCAGCGGGGACGGCGCACTTATTGAAACTGTCGAACACAGCAAAATCCACCGCTGCAATTTGGGTAGATAAAGTGTCTGTAAGTGCAGTAGCGGGCTGCGCAATGTCAGCTTGTGGAGCCCCAGCCGTTTTAACTGATGCTGCTTTAGCTAATGTTGGCGTATCTGTGGCAACAGCAGGTTCGGTAGTGGCGAGTGACAAAGTTAAAACAGTGACTGTGGCTAGGCTATAAAATGCTGGATTCATATTCTCTCCGTAAATATTGGCAATACATTTTGTATGGCGACTATTCACGTCACAAACATGAATGCACCACGAAACATAAAGTCACATCGCCAGCAAAGCTTATGCCAGTTAAAATATCTATATTAATCATATTGATATAGCTTCATATTACGTTACGCAATTTTGTGCGGTGATAGTTTCTGATTATTCTCACTATTTTTTAGTGATTTATCCGACGATCGTCATACTCAGTACCTTATGCTCAATGCGATCAATCAGGATGACCATGCCAGCGAGCCACTCGTCGAATATACGGGCTATCACACTGTTATTAAACACTAAAAATTTACACTGCCTTTACACAAAAGAGAGACATCCAAGCTTGAAGCTATAATTAAGAATAATTATCATTCGCCAAAATTACCGAAGGAAGAATGATATGCCCCGCTTTATCCGTCGCACTCGCCAAACCTCGCATCTATCTCATGCAACACAGACACCTATGTTGAGCCAGCTATCACGCGCTATTGGTTTATGTTTGTTATTACCTGCAGCATGGGCTAGTGCTGCAAATACGCAAGATACCACTCCAGAAATGGAACGCATGGTGATCACAGCAACACAAACTAAACACTCGGAGCTTTCGGCGCCCGCTTCGGTGTCCGTGAT
Organism: Shewanella sp. SM29; assembly: GCF_025654245.1. Lineage (NCBI taxonomy): Bacteria > Pseudomonadati > Pseudomonadota > Gammaproteobacteria > Alteromonadales > Shewanellaceae > Shewanella > Shewanella sp. SM29. The sequence goes on along the minus strand of NZ_JAKKRN010000019.1, from coordinate 7,676 downwards.
TAACCGCAGTGAACTTGAAGCGCTAGTCATAGACGATCTCGCTAGCGCAGTCCGTTATTTACAGGGTGTGAACATCAGCGAAGGCACGCCCTATGGCCGCAATGAGATCAGCCTGCGAGGTTTGGATTCAGATTACACTTTAATCTTGATTAATGGCCGCCGCATTAACTCCCGCGAAGCATTAACCTCTGGTTATGGCAACGATTTTGACTTGTCCTCTATTCCAATGTCTGCCATTGAACGTATCGAAGTTGTACGTGGGCCTATGTCATCCCTCTACGGCTCAGAAGCTTTAGGCGGTGTGGTTAACGTCATACTGCGTCAACCGACTGAAGACTGGCAAACCAGCGTTGGCGTGCAATACGATGCACCTACCAGTGGTAAGGGTGGCGATAGCACTAAGTACAATTTCTACAGCAGTGGCGCGCTGATCAAAGATAAATTACTGGCAAACTTAATCGTTGACAGCAATAAACGCGATGCATGGCGCTCGGACTTAAAACCCACTATTGATGCGCTAGAAGACAGAGATGAAATCAGCGCCCTCGCCAATTTACAATGGCTGATTGATAACCAGCAAGATCTGCAATTTGACTTAAGTTACGCCAACGATGAACGTGAGTCTGATTGGAATAACTACGGCACGATTCTCACCAATAACCAACAAGCGGAGCGGATAAGTTCAGGTCTGACCCATAATGGCCACTGGAACTGGGGCGATACTCGCCTGCGCTATTACTATGAAAATGTTGGGGTGACTGACGACTCAGCGTTAATCGCCGAGATTGGTAATATCACCCAAACCAACCACAATCTCGACGGTCAAACCACTGTCCTGCTTGGCGATCACATGTTAACCAGCGGTGCAGAATACCGTTGGACCCAGCTCGAAAATAGCCGCAATATTTTAGGTGATGGCACCTTAGACGACAGCCAATCGGCATTGTATCTACAAGATGAATTTAGCTTAGGCGAACTCAATATCACCTTAGGTGGGCGCGTCGATCACCACGATGTGTACGGCACCGAATTTAGCCCACGCTTGTATTTAGTGTATAACTTAAGCTCTGAATGGGTCATTAAAGGTGGTGGCGGCAAAGCCTTTAAAGCGCCAAATATGGCGCAATCCCAAGCCGATTATATTATCCCCGCTTGTCGTGGCGCCTGTACCGTTGCGGGAAATCCTGATCTTCAACCCGAAACCTCAGTGAACTACGAGTTATCGACCCAATATCAAACCACGGATTTTGGTGGCTCGATCACCTACTTCCATAACGATGTAGAAAATAAAATTATCACCGAAACTTGGAATAGAGTCCCAGGTACAGTATTAACTTACCAAAACGTGAACGAAGCTAAGATCACTGGTTGGGAATTACAAGCTTGGTACAATTTAACTCAAGATCTCAGCCTAAACGGTAATTACAGTAAAACCGATGCCGAAGATAAGCAAAATGGCGCGCCTTTTACCTTAACACCGGACGACAGCTATAACCTAAAACTGCAATGGCAGGCATTCGATGGTTTATCCACCTTTATCGCCTACCATTATACTGGCGAGCAGTATTTGCGAGCCAATGTCAAATCAGAGGGTTATGGCTCGCTCGATATAGGTGCGAATTATCAAATTAATCCTATGTTTAGACTGAAGCTTGGCGTGACTAACCTAACGGATTCTGAACGTGACCAAGTTGCCACCGACCTTGATTATATTCAAAAGAGTCGCAGTATTTATGCTGGGGTAACTGCAAGTTTCTAAGCTCTACAAGCCAGAAATTAATGTGTAATTATAGCTCTGCTACTCAACATTAAACATCATAGGCGAAGCCCGTTTTGGCTTCGCCTATTGTTTTAAGACCAAAATAAATATCACACATCCGACTAGAAAAAGCAAAATCAATATATTTTCTAAAATATAGAATTTTTAAATAAACATCAAAAATATAAATTACATAATCCAGATTTAAATCATTAGTCTTTTACATTCCGCAATATAACCTTGATCATACTTTAACGCTAAAAAATAACTCACCCGTTAACCTTTGATAACGATCAAGGTTTTGTCATATTAAAAAACTATTATACACACGCAAGACTGCTAAAGCTTGAGGTGTAAAATTCTCGATTATTAAACTTACGCACCAAGCAAAAGCAATATTATCTTTCCGTTTATATCACTAATAAAACAGCGAGAAAAATACAGTTCCAACTTCAAGTTACATATTTCATAGCTAGATATGTGATTTACTCGCTTCAGAATGATGATTTAACCAACAATAAAAAAGGAAAATAACATGCTTAAAAAGATGATGCTAATGTGCGCACTGTGCTTTTCAACTAATTTAATGGCGGTATCACTTGCCGACAGTCATTCTGAAAGATCTGACTGTGAATCCTGCCATAAAGATAAAAAACCTTCAGCAGATTATGTTTTTGAAAATCAGCAATGTGTATCATGCCATGGAGAAATGAAAACTCTCGCAGGTGAAGCTCATACTAAACATGATGGCGTTTTAACATGCACCAATTGCCATATCGCTCATCAAGAAAAAGCACCAGCAGATGCTTGCAAAGAATGCCATTAATTCACTAAAAATCTAAAACCAAAGGCCGAAGAATTATTTATTTTGAATGGAACCATTAGGCAGGATGCCACTTGACCCAACCTCCAAGGGTGTTTGCCATCTATTGCTCACAGGTGGCAATTTTTACCTACGTTTTTATATCCTTACAATATGTGTAACGGCTCAATACTTAGCTCAGAATCCCATGTCAGGCAAATAGGGCAAGTTTAATTGTGCTAGGTAAGCCATAGACGACTCTCAGGGGATTGTTCTCAAAAACGCCAATGCCTTTTCTAGGTCACGGGTGCGCGCCATCGGTGGCAGCGAGTTTAAAAAAGCTTGGCCATAGTAGCGATTCACAATGCGATTATCGCAAAGGATCAGCACACCGCGATCTTTTTCATCGCGAATAAGACGGCCAACACCTTGTTTCAGCGCAATAATGGCCTGAGGTAAGGACACTTCAGTAAAAGGATCGAGTCCCTGACGACTCACATTGTCAGCTCGGGCGCGATACAGGGGCTCATCGGGCGACACAAAAGGTAATTTGTCGATAATCACGCAGCTTAACAATTTACCGCGCACATCCACCCCTTCCCAAAAACTACTGGTGCCGAGCAATACCGCATTGCCGAGTTGGCGAAACTTAGTCAGCAGACTCTGTTTACCCGCTTGGCCTTGTACCAGCAGCGGATACTGAGTGCGAGTTCGCAGTGCCAGCGCCGCTTGTTCGAGCATTTTATGGCTGGTAAATAAAATGAAAGTCCGTCCCTGTGCCGCATCTATCGCTTGCACGCACACATCCACCAACTGCTTTAATGCTTGCTGTTGATTGGTCACGCTCCCAAGTTGTCTCGGCACACAAAATACCGCTTGGCGGGGATAATCGAAGGGACTGTCGAGAATACTTTGCTGCGCATCGACGATACCCATTTCTCGGGCAAAATGAACAAGACTGAGGTTAACCTGCAAAGTTGCCGAGGTAAATATCCAGCTGGTTTCGGGCACAAATAATTGTTGGCACTCACGGGCAATATTGATTGGTGAAATTCGCAGCACCACAAAGCGACTACCAAATTCGATGCTGTAGGCCGCCAGATTATTATCGCAGTTAAAAAACCCACTGAGCTTGTTATTCAGCTCCGCCAACTTAATGGTGATATCATCTAACAATTCACTACGCCCAATATGGGCCATTAATAAATTCTGCAGCGCGGTTAATTCCGCTAATAAATCCCATGACGCCGCCGCGAGCGCTTTATTGCCCAGCAATAAACGCCAATCGGATTCGCCGCAGGAATATAACTGATTATGCCAATCACTTAATTTAGCGAGGCAACGCTGGCAAAATTGGGCGAGTTGCCCAGTATCACTGAGTTCAGTCTGATAAATAGCGAGTAGCTTTTGAATGAAATCATCGATAGTACGACTCGAACATTGCTGGCCAAAATAGTTAACGCAAATATCGGGTAATAAATGCGCTTCATCGAAAATCACCACATCAGGATCGGGTAATAACTCGGCAAAGCCCGTGTCTTTCAGTACGCTATCGGCGAAAAATAAATGGTGGTTAACCACAATGATTTTAGCATCCAGGGCACGGCTGCGCGCCTTGCGGGTAAAGCAGGCATCGTAAAAATCGCAGCGCTTACCAATACAGCTTTCCTTAGTGCTGACCACAAGTGGCAGCGCCGAAGAATTCTCAGGCACTGAGGTTAAACCGCCAATATCACCATCTTTACAGGTGCTCGCCCACTGATTAATTTTCAACAAATCATCCAACAAACGCGCATCGATATGCGTCGCCTCGCTCATTTGCTTATCGAGTCGCCACTGGCACAGATAATTATTGCGGCCCTTTAGTAGAGCCAGTTTAGGCTCAATCCCCAACATGGCGACCAGCGCGGGTAAGTCTTTAAAAAACAACTGCTCTTGCAAGTTTTTACTGCCCGTACTTACGATGACTTGCTTACCGCTCAATATCGCGGGGATCAAATACGCAAAGGTTTTACCTACCCCCGTACCCGCCTCAATCACCACATTGCCCTTCGCCGCTATCGCCTCACTCACTTCCTGTGCCATTTGCATTTGGCTTGTTCGCGCACTAAACCCTTGAATATGTTTAGACAATACTCCATCGGGCAAAAATGCGCGTTGCACTTCGGACGCGAGTCGACTCACCGCAGCGGCGCCTTTTAAGGCAGAAGGCTTAGCGACGGTTTCTTTAGAGGAAACATGCTTTGATGTCGGTTGGCGAGAGCGAGTCAAAGGGAGAATCAATCCTTTATCAAGGTGTTAGGGAGCGTTATAAAACAATGTAGTAAGGCCACGCTATAAGCTGCTGCGGGGCTGCTGAGCGAGTGCATAGTGATACTTTAATTAACCACAAGCACTGGTTAGTGCCGCAAGCCGCGACCGTAAACAATAGCGTTAAGCTTAACGGCTCGAAGCATTATGCTGATTTGAGATAAGACTACAAGTTAGCCGCGTAATTAACGCCAATTTAAACGTCGGTATTTGCTAGCATCCGCCAAAGCATGTGCGCTAGCTGTAACAGTTCCAAACTTCTGTCGATTTCAGCCTGCCACTAACCATTTGAAATAAATAAGCTACCTCAGCAAAGCAAAACTCTATACCATTATATACGCTCGATAACAGGATGTTTCAGTGCCCAAGCATCAATACTAAGACGCAGGTAATCAGGATGAATGATGTCAAACGTTAGTCTTATCAATTTAAAAACAAGTGACACCACAACACTACAACGTCTGCTCCAACTTTATTATTTTGATTCAACACATTGGAGTAAAGAAGATATAGGCATTGATGGGTTATATGATGGCTCTACAGCCTCAGATCTTGAATCCTATGTTAACTCACAAGAGGCAAAAGCCTACCTCATTTGGGTAAATGAAGTATTGATAGGCTTTGTTCTACTAGAATGGGTTGAAGATGAAAAAAGGCTTATCTGGGAACTGGCTGACCTCTTTATTCTTCCTAAATATCGCGGTGGTTGGATTGCGCTCGAAGTAGTCCGTCAAATATTTGAGCAGATTAGCACACCGATACTGGTCGCTACGTTCAAAGAAAATGAACTGGCTTTGCGCTTTTTTAAAGCGGTATCAAAACGATTACAGCTTAATTCAGTACGTGAGTTAATCGAGGATGAAACTACGCCGTTTTATACTTTCATCATAAATGAACACATCTAACAATCGATGTTATTCAAGTTTTTCTAAGCCACCCATTGTTAATTATTGTGAATTTGATGGTGCTTCTTGGTGAATCACCAAATTTGCAACTAGGCTTAGTGTCTGTTTCCCCGCACAAGGAGTGTGATGATGCCACAGCCAAGGAGAACTCAAGTCAGTTTGGAAGATACGCCCTTTTATCACTGCTGTAGTCGAGTAGTCAGACGTGCCTATTTGTGTGGTCAAGACCTTTTCTCAGGTAAAAATTACGACCATAGACGCGAGTGGGTAGAGCAGCAATTACTTAAACTGGCTCAAGTCTTTGCTATTGATGTTGCAGCATATGCAGTGATGAGCAACCATCTGCACTTGGTACTCTGTGTGGATATTTACCAAGCCAATCAATGGAGCGATAGAGAAGTGCTTGAGCATTGGCATCAAGTATTTAAAGGCACTGAATTAACACAACAATTTGTCAAAGGGCACGTTGTTGAAGCCCATGACGTGGCTAACCTTAAACACCATATCGCTCTATACCGCAGTCGCTTAAGTGATATCTCTTGGTTTATGCGAGCGTTAAATGAACCTATCGCCCGTAAGGCAAATCAAGAGGATAACTGCACAGGACGCTTCTGGGAGGGCCGTTTTAAATCCCAAGCCCTACTCGATGAGGCGGCAGTACTCGCATGTATGACCTATGTTGACCTCAACCCTATCCGCGCTCATCTAGCCACAACACCAGCAACGTCGGATTTCACCAGTATTCAACGGCGTATCCGCGCGGCACTCGCAGGCAAACAACCTCAAACATTATTGCCCTTTATCGGTAATGAGCGGGACAATATGTCTAAAGGGCTGCACTTTGATTTACAAGATTATCTGCAACTGGTCGACGATACAGGCAGAATTATTCGCGATGATAAATGCGGGAGTATCAGTTCGAGCAGTGCTAGCTTACTGAGTCGCCTTAATATTCCACCTGAGCATTGGCTTAAGCTCACTCACCATTTCGGACAGCTATTTAAAGGTCCCGTGGGTACTTTGCAAGAGCTCACTTGTTACTGCGAACACCTTGAAAAGCGACGAAGGCATTATCGACACAGCTGCCAGCATTTAATGGCAAGCTGACCGAAGCAGAGATAATTTAGTGTTCAAATTGATTAATCCACCGCAGTGGAGAATATGGCTCGAACTTAATTCATCCAATTTCAGCTAACTATCGGCAAATTAATACAAAACGACCAAAAAAACCTCGAAAATGTGACTTTCAACCTCAGTAAAAATACCTTTGGTAAATGCGATTTGGTGTTGTAGGCTATGTTTCGCATCATGGGTGGCTTAGAAATCGCTTGGTTTGGTATCGCGATGCTTAGATTTCGTCAACCATTGGGTTCGCTAAGCTTTAGCCGTTAATATCACATCATCCCAAACCACGACACGATTTCGCCCCGTAGTTTTAGCGTGGTACAAGGCTTTATCGGCCTCGGCCACCAGCTTTTCAGCATCTGAACGGCACTGACTCCCGATTTCAATCGGTGAAGGCACAGACTGAAGCGCTAAAATACCGCTGTTTTCTTCGATGGCATGATGAGTAATTACAGGTGTTAACGCACTCACTCCTGCCGAAAATTGATAGTGAAAATCGGCGACTATCGCTGAAATATCTTCATTCGCAAGCGCTAACATCATACGCGTCACAATTTTCTGCGCGACATCGACCGACGTTTCTGGCAGTAATAGCGCAAATTCCTCACCGCCGAAGCGACCAAAGATATCGTATGGGCGCGTGCGAGCACTGATAAATTGGGTAAAATGCTGCAGTATCTTGTCACCCACTTGATGCCCATAGCGATCATTAACGAGTTTAAAATAATCGATATCCATCATGACAAGGCACAAAGGTAACTGTAGACGACTCAAG
>NZ_JAKKRN010000018.1:0-98548 GCF_025654245.1 Shewanella sp. SM29 | reverse complement strand
CCCAAATCATCGCGTCCATCGGCAATTTACGCCGTCTTAACGTCGCAACGCCCTGAGAGTCTAGGCAAGATTGAATTAACTCAGGTTCTAACACATCTGCTAAGCAGGTGAATTCGGTTAGGCGGGTAATATGAGTACGGGCGAGTGCTTCTGAGAGTTGCATAAAAAAATCCGATGACATGAGGTCATCGGATTTTGATCTTTTCAGCGAGATCGTCAAGCGATCTGTCTTAACTGATCGGCATTACGCATTCGCGGGTCTTTTCAGTTTGCTTAATTGAGTTTTAAAGCGCTGGTACTGTGAAACCTAAGCCATCAGTGACCACATTTTTAGGGGTCGTGACTTTCACCGATACGCTGGTGTTGGCCGATGCCGTAAATTTCAGTGGTGAACCTAGACTGCCTTTCGCATACACAGTATTGGGAACCTCGAAGGTTTTAGGGGTTCCAGCACAATCCACGCAAAGTTCGATACTTGTCTGAGCTGGCATGATTTGATTCGCACTGTCGTGGACAAATACTACAAATTCAGAACTAGCACCAACGGCCACAGGTTTGATGTCATTCACACTCGGCAATAACACACCGTCTTGCATCACACTGATATAAGCCTGTGAGCCTGACATGCTCATTACTAAGGCTTTGCGGATATAGGTTTTATTGGCTTGGCCTTTGCCGCAGAGTGCGCTTTCGCATTGTGGACCGTTAAATTTACCATCGGCAAAACTATATTCTTTTGCTTGAGTATTCCAAAATGGTTCGGCTGAATTCCTAATGCCATCTTCATTGTCATCCCTAAACGCATCACCTAGATCACTAAAACCACTAGGAAGATAGGCTTCGATGTCCATACCATTGCCTGTGCATTTTTTCGCAACGCCTGAATTCGTTAAACAAGCCAAGTCAGGCACAGGCGTGCCATTGATGTCTTTACTAACATCAGCATCATCAAAGATGTTATTGCCATTGGTATCGAAGAAGGTTTCGTGACCTAAGGCATAAGCAAGAATCGTGATGCGGTGATCGGGTACTCGTGCCGTTTGTGAAGTCCAAACAACGCTACAAGTCCCATTTTTAGTTAAACATGATGTTGGGATCTGGCCACCTTCTGTCGTGAAGTTGACAGCAGTATCATCGGGCGCTGGATTGCCAAAACTATCGGAGGCTCGAATGGTGATCGTTGCGGTTTCACCATTAAAGTCACCCGCTTCTGGATTGAATACTGTCGTTGATAGACTAAATCCAAGTTGTTGAGGTAGACCAGTATTCACGGTTAACTGTTCAGATTGGCTAGTGATGACTTCTTTAGTATCAGTATCAACAGCAGTGGCGACCACGCGCACAGGCGTGGGTACTGTGCCGGATAATACGCGCACACTGGCGATACCTTGGGAGTTAGTCAGGCTTTGCGCATTCGCAGTGCCATTGGCAAAACTTAAACCACCGACAACCGTATCTAAGGTAAAGCTGACATTCTGTTGCGCTGCGGGTTGGCCATTGGCGCTGGTGACTTTGAAGCTGACTAAAGAGGATTCGCTTGAACCCGTACCGCCCGCACCTTTAATGCGAATTTGTGCCGGCTCTGCCGACTCAAAACTTAAGCTGGCAAGCGTTTGGCGTTGTAGAGTAAATGGGAAATTCGCCGTTAACGTCTGATTGCCCGCTACTGTCGTGGCGACGATTTGGTCGCTACGTTCACTGTTGCCACTGCAACTTGTGTCTTGGAAGGTCGAGCCCGCATTACCCGATAAGGTTGTAACTGGGGTATCGAGTGTGGCGCTATTGTTTGTGGTGCAATCTGAGCTAAAGCTGATGGAAGAGGGTGTTTGTACTCGCGTAACCGTGCCGTCATTGGCCTCTAATACTAAACTTGCACTTACACCAAAACTACCGCCTGCACTGATTTTATATTTGCCATTGGCATCGGCGGTTAAGGTGCTCGCCAATTGACCTTCGGTAAAGACTGCACCATTGAATGAGCCGATTTTCAGCGTGCCTTCTTGATTGACGGCATCTTTACTCAAGACTTCATACAAACTGCTGGTTTGCAGCAATTGACCTTGATAGTCCACAGTGACCGTTAAGGCATTTGCCCCTAATTCAGTTGCACTTGGCGTATAGGGGACCTGCGCAATACCTTGAGTGTTGGTCAACGCACTGGCAGGATTGAGCGCCGCTGAACCTGCAGTAAAGGTGACTTTAGCGCCTTCGATACCTTTGCTTTCGCTATCGAGCAATATGGCTTGTAATTGCACCGACTCATCGACTTTAAAGCGAGTGACTAAGGCTGAGCTGTTTAAAATACTGGCGCTGAGTTTGGGTGTTTCAATGGTGTTGCCATTGTCTGAACCAACGAACTCGTAGTTACGGCTTGCAGTTAATGCGTCTGCATCAGACGGCGTATAGCTCGCCGTTACCGTACCAGCTTCTGCTGTTAATGTCGGGTTAGAAATGATGACTTCAGCAACGCCATCTGCATTGGTGAGTTTTGTTGCTGGCGCAACAGTACCTAAGGTCGCAGCGAAGCTAATCAGTTGGCCGCTAAGTTTACTCGAACCCTTTTTTAAGGTAGCGACGGCACAAAAACTCGTATCGGAGGCAAAGCTTAAATTGGTGGTTGCATCGGCGCACTTGCCGTTAACTACAGTTTTATAGCCCAGCGTTAAGCTGTAGCTGTCTGTTGTTCCGTCAGTGTCGGTGCCATCAGCTGCGCCATTACAACCACTGAGCGCTAATGCGCCCAGTAATGCCCAAGAAAATACCGATAACGTTTTGCTAAGTCGCATAAGCAACATCCTTGTGGGGCTGAAGTTAATTAGTCTTGGATTTCGCTGCGTAGATATTTAAACAGCTCTTTAGATGATTTTGATTCTGGGCCTTTGGCCAGTTCTTTGGTGGCTTGACGCACCAAAGTACGCAGTTTTTGTCTGTCTAATTGCGGATAATGCTCGACGACAGTTTGAATCTCATCATCACCTTGGGTGAGTAAGCGTTCACGCATTTTTTCGAACATTTGTAACTTAGCTGTCTCGTTGTTATTTTTATTCAACACGATAGCGAGTGAAGCCTTGATAGGCTCAATATCAAAATTACGCATCAATTTGCCGATATACTGCATGTGGCGACGATACGCCTCAGTATTGGCCTTGATTTTGCGTGTTTGCAGGATAGCGTCGTACAAAAACTCATCTAGCTCGATTTTATCTAGCTGAGTCTTGCTCAGTGAAACAAGCTCCATACCGACTTTTTGCACGGCTTCGCTATCACGCTTGTCCGTTGTTTTGCTGCTGACATAATCTTCATCTATGTCGTAGGGCTGTTTAAAATGTTCTGAATCACCAACAATCTTCATATAGATAAAACCTCAAGTAAATAACTGGCTAATAATAACATCTCCAGCCAAAAATCGCCTAGGTGAATGTGTTTATACCCAAGCTACCTGAAGATACGAGTTTCAGAGCGCCTAGGGTGCTTCAATTCAAGGCGCATCAATGACAGAATGTCGGCCACCTTTTGAATTGATGCAACACGGAAGTGGAGTGCCCTAGGCGCTCCGTCCCGGCGGGTTTTAACGCACTTTATGCTGTGTTGGTTATTTTTAACTTAGCCCGCTAGGTCTGCAAATAACCGCCTTGCCTAAAGTGCGTTAAACTCCCGCTGAATCCTGCATCTTCAGGTTGTTTGGGTATAGGATACGCTCTCAAGCCTAAGTCAGCCGCGAATAATTAATGTGAATGGGATTTGTGTTTGTTATGCTACGGCAATTGCCGACAACGAAAGAGTAGCTTTGTGTCTTTGAACAGAATCGATAGTGAATTAGGCGCGCTGAAAGATGCGGTGGCCGTGGCGCTGGAATATGCCAACAAATTAGGAACGAACGCTGCCGAAGTGGCGATCAGTAAACAACAAGGTTTGTCGGTTTCTACCCGTTTAAAAGAAGTTGAAACCGTTGAATTTAATAAAGATGGTGCCTTAGGGATTACGGTTTACCGCGATGGTTGCAAGGGCAGTTCATCGACGTCGGATTTAAGTCCAGAGGCCATTGCCCTCGCGGTGAAAGCGGCCGACGATATCGCCCGTTATACTTCTCCCGATCCATTCAGTGGCCTTGCCGATAAAGCCTTGATGGCAAATCAGATCCGCGATCTTCAACTGTATTATCCACAAGATATTTCCCCCGATGAGTTAGCGCAACTGGCAATCCGCGCCGAAACTGCGGCGCTCGATGCCGATCCACGTATCAATAATTCCGACGGCGCCAGTGCCAATGCTCACACCGCGGTTAAAGTGTATGGCAACAGCCACGGTTTCTTAAACGGTTATTGCAGCTCGCGTTATAGCTTGAGTTGCAGCGTGATTGGTGAAGATAGCGAAGGCAATATGCAACGGGATTACGATTACACTATCGCCCGTAAATTCAGCGAGATGCTTGCACCTGAAACGGTAGGTTTAAAGACCGCCGAGAAGACAGTAAGCCGCCTCGGTGCGCGCAAGATCGCGACGACGCGTTTACCCATTTTATTAGCGCCAGATATCGCCACAGGGTTAATCGGCCACTTTATCGGAGCGATCAGCGGTGGCAGTTTATACCGTAAATCCAGTTTCTTATTGGATTCGATCAACACCCAAATCTTCCCCGATTGGTTCAATATCGAAGAGCAGCCACATTTACTGGGTGCTCTAGCGAGTGCGAACTACGACAGTGAAGGCGTGGCGACCCAAGACAGACGCATTATTGACCGCGGCATGTTAGAAACCTATTTGCTGACCAGCTACTCGGCGCGCAAGTTAGGCTTAACCAACACGGGCCATGCGGGCGGTATTTATAACTGGACGCTCGGCCACACAGGCCAAACCTTCGACGAATTGGTGAAAGACATGGGCACAGGTTTGATTGTGACCGAAGTCATGGGCCAAGGCGTGAACATGGTAACGGGCGATTATTCCCGTGGTGCGGCGGGTTTCTACGTTGAAAACGGTGAGATCCAATATCCAGTGGAAGAGATCACTATCGCGGGTAACTTAAAAGAGATGTTCCGTGGTGTGCAAGCCGTGAGTAAGGATTTTGATTTGCGCTCATCGATTCGTACCGGCGGTATCTTGTTATCTGAAATGAAGATTGCGGGTAACTAATCCATAGTGTCACTCGTTCCTCCGTGCTGCATAGTGCGCTTAAGTCGTCTCAGTGCTTTAGTGCCAGTACTTTAGTGTTAGTAGCATGAATGTGGTTTGAGCATAAAAAGGGCAAGCGATTAATCACTTAATCTGCTTGCCCTTTTTGTTTAACGTTTGGATTAGAGCTGTTCGGCCTAAAAATCCGCGCCGTTAAAAACCATGTGGTTAAAAACGATGTTGTTAAAAACAGTGCCTTTAAAATCAGTCGTTAAAATGCATAGCTTGCGCTGAGTTCAAACGAGCGACCTGCACCGGCAATCTGGTTAAAGCCATTGGTATTATCGGCCTTAAATTCAGCCACACTCACGCCGCCCAGTGGCAGCTCATAGTAGCTGTCGAACAGATTATTCACGGCGAAGGTAACAGTCAGATCCTGCCACTTCATGCTGCTGTTCAAATTGAGCAAGGAGTAGCTGTCGGTTTCATTTTCAAGGCGGCGGTCATCTACGCGATCTTTGGTCGCAACCCATTGCCATGAAAGACTGTTTTCCCACTGACCTAACTGATGTTGCAGTGCCAGCTCAGTTTGCAACGGCTTGATTTGATATAAAGGTTCATCACCTTCATCTCGCTCGCCACGGGTTACATTCACTTTGCCTAACACTTGCCATTTACCTGTGCTGGTTTCGGCAAACTGATAGAGCGCATTAAAACGTGCGCCATAGAGATTGGCATCTAAGTTAGTGAATTGGAGAATATTGCGTTTGCCATCAGGCGAACTGGTGCGATTGAAGCTACCAATGACTTCGGCATCGACATAGTCAGTCACAGCTGTGTACCAAGCTGTGGTCGAGACTTGCCAGCTATCATCGTTATATTTGTAGGCTGCGCTCAGGGTATGGGCGGTTTCTGGTTTAAGATCCGGATTACCCACATAACCATTACCATCACCATACCAACCTATCATAGTGGTCGCCATAGTGCCGCGGCCCCAGCTGTAACGTTCGTACAGATTCGGTGCACGATTCTTGCGGGCTAAACTAAACTCAAGTTGTTGATTAGTCGATAATTGATAGCGCGCCAGTAAGGTGGCATCGATCAGATTATCATCACGTTTTCTGTCCATCGCATTAAAGGCTTTTGCCGCTTCGGCGTCGACATTGGGCATGCCCATCATAGGCATGTTGCTATAGGCTTGGACTTCACCTGTATTGGTGGTGACATACTCAAAGCGAACACCCGCCGATAACCACCAGCTTTGACTTAAATCTTGCTGCCATTCGCCATAAACGGCGGCGCGTTTTCGCTGGCCATCGTTGATGTTGATGTAGTCATTGGGCGCCATCATAGTGCCAGGCACCGCAGGCCAAACATCGTCGAGCTGGTAGCTATAGTATTCTTGGCCGACCAGTAAGGTGCTGTCATCACCAATTGGCAAACGCCAGTGTAGTTGATAGCTGTAGTCATCACCTTCAGTGTTCATTGGCATCTTGCCGGTTTTTTCTGGGGTGAAAAAGCCCATCTCGTGTTTCACGCCGTGCCAGTTTACTTGGGCACTGAATTCACCGTCATCGTCGAGTTTGAGTTGATAACGGGCGAGGGCACCGTAACTCTTGTTATCCGTCATATCCATATATTGGTTAGCAAAACCTTGGAATGGAATATTTTGGTGGGTCAATTTGATGGCAACTTCTTGAGTCTCATCGCGCCATGCGGCTGTCAGTGCATGGTTTTGTGCGCGGTATAGAGTATCTATGACTTTATCGCCATTGCCATCTTTATAGCTGTTGGCATCTTCATAGGCGCCTTGATAGCTAAGGCTGACATTTTTGCTGGCAACTGTGGCATTGGTGCCGAGTAGCAAGGTGTCGCTCACACTGCGATATCCCGTTGAGATATCACCGCTATTCCACTTGATGCTATCGCTTTCACCAAATTTAGGGTTAAGGCTGCTAACCTTAATCACGCCCGCAATATTGTCGCCACCGGCACTGACTGGCGATACGCCCGCAATCACTTCGGCTGCGGTGACTTGATTGGCGGAAATATAGGACAGCGGGGGATTCATTTGGTTTGCACAGGACGAGGTAATGTCTGCGCCATCAACCAGCACTTTGATGCGATCTCCCATCATGCCATTGAGGATAGGTAGGGCGGATACGCCGCCCGCTTCGGAGAAATCGACTCCTTGCCCTTTCAGTAGATTTTCAGCCGAGCCTAAGGCGTTACGGTTTTCGGTCTGTTGGCCATGGACCTCTAAGCGTTCAATATTGGCTAATTCACTATCGTCAGCCATGGCCTGTGGCGCTAGCGATAAGCCCATGGCGATTGCGAGGGATGAGGAAATTACTGAAGTTTTAAACGGGTGAGATAAATACGCAGAATTTGCAGCCATCTTATTGTCTTCCATTCACTTGGATTAATTGCGCTGCATTATAAAGAGCATCTCAGTGTGGCAGGTGCGGCATATTGTCGCAGAGGGTAACAAAGCGAGTTAAAACATCAGAATATGGCTTGAGCAGAAGACAAGTTTTCCACTTTTTAATCAGTTAGGCATGATTCTCTTAGCTCTTTATTGGTACCTCAATTGATAAGAGGTCCAATAGAACTCTGCGTTAGCGGTACTTTTTGTGATTTAAGCTAGCCAAAATACTTGCTATACAAGCGCTGAGTTTCACCTTGGGAATCCATATCGGCGAGTGCTTTGGCAAATTCAAAGACTTTAGAATCTGGTGTTAACACAGTGGGACTGTTATCTGGGCTGATGGGGATATCGGCGCGATAGTTGGGGTTGTGTCTACCGCGGTAGTGGCGGCTTTTTTTCGAGAAACCGAGGTACATTTCCTGCGGTAATTCGCTGTAGTGATAGTGGAGTTTAAACTGGCTTTGGTCACGATTTTTGAGGTAATAATGCAAAGTGGTTTGATCATAAATAAAAAAGTCACCTTGGTTTGAAAGTAAATAATCCAAGGCTTTAGGGACGGTTAGCTCAGGCGGTTTGCGTACCTTAATTTTGTCGGGTAAGCCGCCAAAGTCATAACTGCCGGGGGCGATTAAGAGGGTCATCTCATTATGGGCTAACTGTTCAATGGAGCGAATATCGGCGGCGCCAGCACGGCTAATGCCAATCGCACGTTGTGAAAGTCCATTGGGGATAAAATGCGCGTATTGAGCCCGCTCTTCGGTGAAATTAAGGCCGGGATAAAAATCGATATTGCCGAGTTTGAGATCCCGCAGAATACGTAATTTAGGTGCGCGCACCACATTGAGTTTGCAGCCAATCTTGTCCGCCGCCGCTTGGTAGAGTTCGTGATAAAATCCCGTGTTATTGGACTCGTCGCCAATAAAGGGTAAGCGTTCGCTGGTGCGATACCCCATGGTCATCACGCAGGAATCTGAACTGGAAAAAGCACTGGCAAGCGGGGCTTGAAGCGTTATCAGTAAAAGCAGTGCACCGAGCCAAGATTGAGCGACTAACACGGATGTCAAATTGATCTCCTTATCTGTCGATTACAAAGTGTAACCAGAGTGCCAATAAAGGTTATGGCAAAATCCACTCACTAAACCTATTAATAAAATCTTATTGATTATTAAGCTAATATATTATTTTTGTTTGAATAATCTATCATACTTTCCTACTAGTCAAAGTCATTTTTTATGTTGGAGTGCACAAACTCTGTACATCTGATTTGATTGCGTTATAGTTTGCGCTGTTAGGCTATGGGCTTAACTTTCATTAAGCAGTGAGGCATAAAATGACTAAGCAAAAACCGCAAAATATGCCCTTAGAACACGAAAGTGGTCGAGGCACCATTACCGATAACGCACTAAAAGCGTTAGTGACGAGTCCCTTGTTTAGGACCCGCACCGAGAAAGCGAAAAAGGGCAAAGGGTCATACGACCGTAAGGCACAAAACCGAAAGGGGCATCAGCACAAGGGCGATGCCCCTTTTGACTTTCTAGGTCTGCGCTTTTGTTAATCTGCTTTTTTACTACTTTAGTTCGCTGTTTTAGTCTGCTGTATTAGTGCCTCGTTAATCCTACCAATTCATGCTTCTCCACCTGCCTTTACGCCAATCTTTACGCTTAAATCAGCCTTATTATTGATACTCCTTGTTGGAGGTTAATTGTACTTTCGCCCTGAGCGAGTATGGTGAACGCTTAGAGCGTTTTAGCGAAGGAGATGCACATGGCACAGCAATATCGAGTTGAACACGACACTATGGGTGAGGTGAAAGTCCCCGCCGATTGTTATTGGGGCGCACAAACCGAGCGTTCGCGGCAGCACTTTCGTATTGGTGCTGAGGCATCTATGCCTGTCGAAGTGATCCACGCTTTTGGCTATTTAAAGAAAGCCGCCGCTATTACCAATCAACAACTTGGCATCTTGCTCCAAGATAAAGCTCAACTGATTGCCCAAGTGTGCGATGAGCTGATTGCAGGCGAACTCGATGCGCAATTTCCTTTAGTGATTTGGCAAACGGGCTCGGGCACGCAAACCAATATGAACGTCAATGAGGTGATTGCCTATCGCGGCCATGTGCTCTCGGGTGGGCAACTTATCGATGCGGTTAAATGCTTGCACCCCAATGATGATGTTAACCGCTCGCAATCCTCCAACGATACTTTTCCCACCGCCATGCACATTGCCGCCTATCGTCAAGCCGTAGAGCTGGTTTTGCCCTGCATGAGGTTATTGCAGCAGAGCTTGCAGGATAAGGCCGAGGAGTTTGCGCACCTAGTCAAAATCGGTCGCACACATTTTATGGATGCAACACCGTTAACCTTAGGCCAAGAGTTTTCGGGTTACGCCGCGCAGTTAAGTCATGCCATCGAAGGCATTGAGCACAGTCTCAAGCGGGTGGCCGAGTTAGCCTTAGGTGCGACCGCCGTCGGCACTGGGCTGAATACACACAAGGATTACGCCGTTAAGGTGGCGGACAATATCGCAAAACTCACTGGGTTGCCCTTTGTGACGGCGCCGAATAAGTTTGCTGCCCTTGCTGCCCACGATGAATTAGTCGCCCTGTCGGCGGCCTATAAAGTGGCGGCGGTCAGTTTAATGAAGATCGCAAATGATATTAGGATGTTAGGTTCTGGTCCGCGCTGCGGCATCGGTGAGTTATTACTGCCTGAAAATGAACCCGGTTCCTCCATTATGCCGGGAAAAGTGAACCCGACTCAGGTCGAGGCTATGACTATGGTGTGCGCGCAAATCATGGGTAATGATGTCGCCGTTGGGATTGGCGGCAGCAATGGTCAGTTTGAGCTCAATGTGTTTAAGCCGATGATTATCGCCAATGTGCTGCAATCGGGGCGCTTATTGGGGGATGCTTGCCAATCGTTTCGCGATCATTGCGTGGTCGGCATAGTGGCGAACGAGCCACAAATCGCGCTGCATGTGGAGAACTCACTCATGTTAGTGACGGCGCTAAATCAACATATCGGTTATGAAAAGGCCGCTAAGATAGCCAAAAAAGCCCATAGCGAGCATAAGACACTGCGCCAAGCGGCATTAGAACTTGAGTTTGTGACAGCAGAAGAGTTCGAGCTGTGGGTCGATGCCAATAAGATGTTGGGACCCGATGCTTAATGCTTAATTCAAAACGTCTCATCCTAGCTGCTGATAAATCAGCGAAATTGAGGCTGGCAATGAATCAATATCGTGGGCCAAGACAGTGTGAAGAAACAGTGGAGTAAGGATGCTGAAGCATTCGCAGTGTTAATGCTTACGAAATGATAAAAACAAAAAGCGAACCAGAGGTTCGCTTTTTGAGTCATAGCCTGTCCTATAGTCAGAACAGCTTAGTCTTGGGTGTCAGCGTCGACTACTTCAGCCCACAGATCGTGTTCATCTGAATGGGTGATGCGGGCACGAACCAACATACCAGGTTCTAGCTCAGTTTCACCATTGATAAA
The DNA here is from genome assembly GCF_025654245.1 of Shewanella sp. SM29. NCBI lineage: Bacteria > Pseudomonadati > Pseudomonadota > Gammaproteobacteria > Alteromonadales > Shewanellaceae > Shewanella > Shewanella sp. SM29. The sequence continues at coordinate 87,514 of NZ_JAKKRN010000018.1, read as the reverse complement.
CACCATGCCGTCGATTTCTGGTGCATCGGCGAAGCTGCGGCCAATGGCGCCTTCTTCGTCGACATCGTCAATCAGAATATCTAAAGTACGGCCAACGAAACGGGCTAAACGCTCGGCGCTGATCTCGGCTTGGAGTTCCATAAATCTGTGGTATCTGTCTTCTTTAACTTCTTCGCTGATAAGCTCAGCGATAGTGTTGGCGACAGCGCCATCGACTTCAGAATATTTAAAGCAACCTACGCGGTCGAGACGAGCTTCTTTCAAGAAATCGAGCAGGATTTGGAAATCCTCTTCGGTTTCACCTGGGAAGCCAACGATGAAGGTTGAGCGGATCACTAGATCTGGGCAGATTTCACGCCAGCGTTGAATCGCTTCTAACTGACGGTCAACACGGCCTGGACGCTTCATCATCTTGAGGATGCGCGGGCTAGCATGCTGCATTGGAATATCCAAATATGGCAGGATCAAACCTTCGGCCATCAAGGGGATCAAATCGTCAACCCATGGGTATGGATAGATGTAATGCAGACGCACCCAAGCGCCCATTTTACCCAGTTGGCGCGCTAGGCTAGTAATGTCTTGCTTGACTGGCATACCGTTCCAAAAATCGGTACGACCGCCTTTGTCTTTGCCGTAGGCCGAGGTGTCTTGGCTCACAACTAGAATTTCTTGTACGCCTGATTCCACTAAACGCTTAGCTTCATCTAAGATGCTGCCCGCTGGGCGGCTGTCGAGATCGCCACGTAGCGAAGGGATGATGCAGAAAGTACAACGGTTGTCGCAACCTTCTGAAATCTTTAAATAAGCGTAATGCTTAGGCGTTAACTTAACCCCAGTTTGTGGGATTAATGATGTGAAAGGGTTGTGCTCTGGCTTAGGCACGTACTTGTGAACATGCTTTAACACGGCTTCGTAGCTGTGTGGGCCTGTGATTTCTAACACATCTGGGTGCACTTCACGGATTTGGTTTTCTTTGGCGCCAAGGCAGCCAGTGACGATCACTTTGCCGTTTTCTTCTAAGGCTTCACGCACAGCATCTAGAGACTCTTCCACCGCAGCATCGATAAAGCCGCAGGTATTGACGATAACTAAGTCGGCATTGTCGTAGCTGTTAGTGACTTCGTAGCCGTCGATGCGTAACTGAGTCAGAATACGCTCTGAATCCACGAGGTTTTTTGGGCAGCCCAAAGACACGAAACCGATGCGATTCCCAGTGGCAACAGCATTAGTGCTTGCTGCTTCTAATGTTTTGACTGGGATATCAAGCGTGGTCGTTTGCTTGGGTTTAAAAGTTTCAACTGTCATGGTTTCTCGCTGAGGTATAAGCCGCCTTAAAAAAGTTGGCGGATTATACCTGAAGTGATTAAAAGGTACAGTAGCTTTGGCTGAAAAGTGTACAGCTGGGGCGCTGAATATGCCAGTTAACCCTAAGGCCTATTTTGGGTGTGGATATAGGAAGACAAGCCAAAGATCCAAGGTCGAACTCATCTGGATAAAAAGCGCTAAACAATTTTCAGAAAAATTAACCCTTTTTAAAATTGGCCGCGTTTATAGGGGCAAGAGACAATTTCTTGATGCTGTTACATATTGGCACAAGTATTGGCACTTTTTACTGATAGCCTAAGCGCTAAATAAGCGACACAGTCGTTTTAGCCGTCTCGTTTTGAATATGCGTTCTATTTGAAGTGGTTTAGGTATAAGCACATTATTTTGGAGTAAGTTATGAAAAATTCTCTTTTAGCGGTATTGGTGGCGGGTGGTCTTTTTTCTAGCGCGTTTATGGCGCCAGCGGTACTCGCCGCTGAGGTCGATTTCCCGCATATTGAAACCATGGGGGTCAGCCAAATCCAAGTCGAGCCCGATATGGCGGATGTGAATGTGGAAGTGGCCGTGACCGAAAAAACCGCTAAAGCCGCCAAAGATAATTCCGATGCCGCCGTGGCTAAGTTTATCGCCCGTCTCACCGCAGCGGGTGTGACTAAAGATCAGATCCAGAGCGCGAATTTAAATCTTCAACCGCAATACGTCTATGTGCAGGATAAAGCGCCAGAGCTGACGGGTTATACTGCCAGTCGCCAAATTACCGTGACGGTAACAGACTTAAGCCGCTTGAATGCTATTTTAGATTCTGCCTTAGAAGAGGGCATGAATCGGGTCAATAACATCGCCCTTAAGTCGAGCAAAGAAGCTGAATACGTCGCCAAAGCACGTCAAGCCGCGATTGTGGATGCCAAACAAAAAGCCGAATCTTTGGCTAAAGGCTTTGGTGAAAATCTCGGTAAGATTTGGCAGATCCGTTATTACGATCAACGCCCTGTGCAACCTGTCATGTTGCGTATGAGCGCTAAAGCCGATGCCATGGGCGCCGCCGAGAGCTATCAGTACGGTCAAGTGAGCATAGAAGATAGAGTTGAAGTGGTTTATAAACTGAAGTAAATCAGTCTGAGGCCTATGGTGATGGATGAAGCTCCTATTGGGATTCATCCATTTTTTTTATGTCGTTTACAATCGTTTTATATTTTTGGAAATAGCATTCTTCACTCTAATATGTGATGGATTTTATTAGGATGATGAACAGTAAAAACTGGCAAATTTAAGTATTTATCCTCACACTAGTAAGGTTAATGTTTAGGAGGCCGTTTATGGATTTTCCCGCTCGAATAAAGCAACAAACTTGCATGGATTGCTTAAGTGGTAAGTCATTAGGATTTGAAATTCGAATGGCATTTCAACCTATTATCCATTGGCCTAGTCGTGAGATTAGCGGTTATGAAGCTCTGGTCAGAGGCCCTGATGGTGAAGGGGCTGCGTGGGTGTTTGAGCGGATTAATGAAAATAATAAATACTATTTTGATCAGGCTTGCCGTGTTAAAGCGATAGAAACCGCTTCAAAGCTGGGACTCGATAAGATGCTCAGTATCAACTTTTTACCTAATGCCGTATATAACCCTGAGACCTGTATCCGCGCGACGATTGAAGCCGCCGACATGTATGGGTTTGATATTCACAAAATCATGTTCGAAGTGACTGAGGGCGAGCAAATTGTTGATCGGGCAAAATTAGTCCGTATCTTCGAGAGCTATGCTAAGCGTGGTTTTATCACGGCAATCGATGATTTTGGCAGTGGTTTTGCTGATTTAAGCTGGCTCGAAGCCCTGCGCCCTCAAGTATTAAAACTTGATATGACCTTGATCCGTGATATCGATCTCGATAGAGAAAAGCAGTTAGCCGTGGATGAAATACTGCGTATTTGTTTAGAGCTTAACACAAGAGTTTTGGCCGAAGGCATTGAGACTGAAGCCGAACTTAATTATCTCGCTGGAATAGGGATTGAGTATTTTCAGGGGTATTATTTTGCCAAACCACAACTCGAATATTTAAGTTCCTATGAAGAGCTGAGCTTTCACGCCCCAAAGTAAATGGTTAGGTGGATTGATATCGTTGCACGATTAGAGTGATAACACGTGCAGAGACACGATGGATAATTCTTTGTTTCTGATATCGGCTAACTGATATATCATGCGCCACCTAAAATTGCCCTTGTTACCTATTCGCTACTATGTCTTCCAACGCGCTCTATACCGATTTATCCGGTTATTACGATTTAATGTGTTCCGATATTAACTACCAGCAACAGAGCGCGAGTATTCATCGTCTGCATCAGTTCCTCGGTAATAATGGTAAGCAACATCTTGATTTAGCCTGTGGCACCGGTCCGCATGTGCGGCATTTTATCGACCTTGGTTATCAGTGCAGTGGCCTAGATATCAATCAGCCTATGCTAGACATGGCCATGCGTCGTTGTCCTGAAGCTCAGTTTAACCTCCAAGATATGACGGCTTTTTATTTAGAAGAGCGCGTCGATTTGATTACCTGTTTTTTATACTCCATCCATTACAGTGCTTGCATCGAACGCCTTAAAAGCTGTATCGCCAGTGTGCATAGCGCACTTAATGATGGTGGGCTGTTTTGTTTTAATACTGTCGATAAGCACAGAATCGATAACACAAGTTCGGTTAAGCATTTTGCCGAGTTTGATGGTAGCCATTTCGCATTCGAATCCGGCTGGCATTACAGTGGGCAAGGTGAGAAACAGTCATTAAAGTTGAGTATTGCCAAAAGCAGTCAGCCGTTTGCTGAGGTCTCGCCTTTACCTGTCTCTGATATGAAAGGCTTAGGCTCGCTGGAAGCAGGGTTACACGCCGCAGGTTTGCAAGAAGTGGGCTTACAAGAAGTCCACAGTATTGAGCAATGGCAAGATCAACATGCTATGGTCGCTACCAGCTTCACTGAGCTGCAGGAATTGTTAGCGCCCTATTTTGAAGTGCATGTTTTCGAACACGATTATGAAAGAATTGTCCCGTGGGATTTAGCATCAGGTAATGCGCTGTTTGTTTGCGTGAAGATTTGACCTTCTGTTGAAGTTTGGTAACAGAAGGTCTGCTCATAATGTCAGTGTTACTCGTTAAATCTCGCTTCTCTTTCAGTCTGTTTTTATGTAAAGCCAAATTAAAGTTGTAGGCTTCACTCTTAATTTTTCATCAAGAGTCGACCAAAAGGGGAAAGTACCGTTCCCCTTTTGGATATTCCTTGCCAAATAACGTCCATATTTAACAATTAGTTCGTTATCCATAACTCTTGTTCATAACGCTGCGGCACAGTATTCCCGTTAAAGCTTGCTTTAATAAAGAAGCCGCACAATAGAAATGATAATAGAATTAATTGAATGTAATAAAATTGTATGTTTATTTCATTGCCTATGAAATAGTTACAATTTCACAGGAAATAAATACATTAAGACAGAATTGGCACGGCTTTAGTGTAAGTATGAAAAAAGTTTCATGTGTTTTATAAAAATAGTTAACTTGAATTTAAAATATTAAAATAAATATATCGCATTGATAAGTAAGGTTATTGTTTTCATTATGTATTGAACTGAGTGTGGTTTTGCGAGGTTGGCATTATTTTTGTAATGTCCTTAGTGTATTTAAATAATTAACTAGGAGTACTTTATGAAAAATCCCATTCTTACTTTAGCTGCCATTATTTCTTTAGCCTCTTTTAGTGCATATTCTCATGCAGATAACATGAGCAACAGTGATGCCGCAGAAAACGGAATCTATGTCGGCGCTAACTACGGTTATTTAAAAGTCGATGGCGATGATGATTTTGATGATAATAGTGATGTAATGCAGGGCCTTGTTGGTTATAAGTTTAATAAATACCTTGCTCTTGAAGGTAGTTACATTAACTTTGGTGATTATGGTAATGGTTTAGCAAATGCCGAAACCGATGGTTATACGGCAGCCCTTAAAGTCATGCTTCCCATTGCAGACCGAGTAGAGCTATATGCTAAAGGTGGTCAGTTATGGTATTCGACAGATTATGACGTCGTCGGTTTTTCTGGCAATGACGATGGTGAAGGTGTATTCGCCGGCGCCGGTGTGGCATTTAAAGTCACAGATCGATTTTTAATTAATGCTGAGTACACTTGGTATGATGCAGATATTAATGTCGATAGCGTCGCCAATGGCGGAAAAACAGATACAGACTTTAATCAAGCCAGTTTAGGTGTTGAATATCGATTCTAATTATTCGTTTTTGATATTTATAATTTAATAATTAATTATCTAGGTGTGACACGCTAAGTGTCACACCTTTTTTATATGATTAATATGTCCCTCATAGTTTTTTTAAGCAAAGTAAAAATTAAGGTCGTGGGGCTTCACCCCCCACCCGACCAAAAGGGAAAAAACGCCTATTCCCCTTTTGGAAATCCCCCGGCGTCCCTAGCGAAGTTACATGCATTGACTCTTTATTTATAAAGCAGGGCTTCGTACTTATTCGAAAATAGCTAACGTTTCCTATGGTCCATCCCCGATTAATTAAATAAAGAATCCGAAAGCTAGCTTGGCATCCATTCCAAACTCACGCTATTTTCTTCAACACCCTTCAGCAACTTCGCAGGAGAAGATGAACTTCAGCGGCTTAGGTGTTGGCTGTTATCTTAAAACCTAAAAGAGTTACGCATGTCCTATCTTTTTGTTAGGGTTAAATTTTATCATAAAGGTTTTTTAGCAATCACTATTAAATGGTTTTTTAGGTTTTTATCTATGTTAGATTTGAATGTTTTTGTAAAGCTTTCCGTTACAAACCCAATATCTTCAAGAACACTCTTAACCTTTTTTGCATGACCGGCATATTTGTTGTAAATATAATCATTATAACAAAATTTAGCTCCAGGTTTAAGAACCCTATATATCTCTTTCATCTGGGACTCATATATTTTAAAATGCATTACAAAGCTTGATATCGCACCATCGAAAGATGCGTCATCCGCACTTATAATTCCAGCCTCATTAAATAGGTTGCCCTCAAAATTTATATTTGTAAGTGTGGAGTTGTTATTGTTTGTAACGAAATAGTTTTTCGCTTGATCTAGTGCATATTGCGATATATCTAGTCCTAAAATTTTAGATGGACATGCTTTCGGTTGACGATTTTTAATATATTGAAGAAACATACCTCCACCACATCCGAAATCAATTATCGTCCCTGAGTTAGGTATTTTTGAAAGATTATATATCTCTGATACAACATCCATTGAGTAATCGTAGTCAATAATTTCATCTGCAAGTTTTAATCTAACCTCCGATAACCATGCGACTTCGAGTGAGTTTAATTCGCTTGGTTGTTTGGGTATGTATACTTTATCCATGTATCGATAATATATTCTTGCGCCATAGATAAGAGTATCTGGACCAAAATTATCCCTATTTATTAGGATATCTTTATACCATTCCATCTGACTACCCCCAAATGACATTAACAAATTGTTTTGCTCTTGTTGTTAGTTTAACTAAAAAATTATTAGATGAATGCATAAATCTAGCATTTAAAAATGCAACAGTCTTCTGAAAAATGAGGCCAATAGTAAAAAAGACCACTACCGCTACATCGAATATGATAAAGGGCTGTATGCATGAATCAACATCGCTGAAGCTTGCTAGTGTGTCAGGAATATGAATAGCTGCAAACATTGAAAATAATATAGGTATGGAAACAAGAGTATAGATAATTTTTCTTAAGAGTGAAAGATCATTATTAGAAATAAATATATATTTAATAATAAGTCCAATACATAGCATAAACCAGACAATTGATGAAGATATATCTAATTCTAAAGTTTTTATGATAAATAGACTGGAAAAGTTTTTGTCTGCTAACCTGGTAGCATCAAGACCAAGTGAAACTAATAAAGAGAAGAACATGCTAATTATAATAGTGTAAAGTTCTTTTTTTCTGTTTGCTTTGTTGTCAATTAATTCTATTTCACCAATGAGTTTCTTTTTCCTACTGTTTTTTAGTTCATCATTTACAGAGTTTCCATGCAATAATCTTAACAAAGATGAATTGTATATTTTAAGTTTTTTCCAATCGTCAAAATATGAGGTGTTTTGTTGAGAATATACTTTAATTGTTTCAACGTCTTTTTCATTTAGTTTATAATTGAAATATTTTATATCATGATCTTTTGGGACTTGATAGTATATTTTAAAGTCATGAAATGACAAATTTTCATCTGAGTCTATCTCATGTTGGAATGAGAAAGTGCCATCACCTTCCTTAAATTCACCTGTAAATCTTGTGTGTATCCAGAATCCATGAGACGCAAAATTTTTTATAGAAGGCGGTATTTTTATGTTACTGGGAGTAAGCTTTATTTTCTGTTCTGAGATATTTATCTTGTTGGGTATTATAAAGAATTTTTCAATGCCTTTGTTGGATTCTTCAACGAATAAAATATTATTTGTTAGTGCACTAAAAAATGAGTCTATTTCGCCAGCATATTCAGGGGAGTTGACAGGGAATTTTTCTGAGAAATCTCTATTTTCTAACGTTTTAGTATTGGCTCCCCAAAATTGATTTAATATGTCATCTTTCTGGTAGTAATCATGCTTGTTGATGTTTTCAATTGATATTTTTTGATTATTTTTCGAGTAGTTTTCGTAAGTTGCTTCTATTTTTAGAGGAACAGTATCACCCGACTTTGCTCGGTAACTAATAGCAGTGAAAATATCTACGCTTCTAGTTTTTCCAGCTGTTTTGTCGCCAATGATTACAAATTGAAAAAATTTATCAACAATAATTTCATGATTTTTTGAGAAGTCTTTTTTAAGTTCGAATTTAATTTTCATTTTTAATTCTTTATTATTTTTTCAATTTAATTTTTATTCATTTAGGAAGAGATATACTAAAAATCAATGTAATTTTCCACATATTTCTCCATTGGTTTATTGAGTTTAATCGCATAATAATTGAATTTTTAGTCTTATTATTTGCGCTAAAAAGTAGAAGGAAGATTATTAATAAGTATTGTAAACATATATAGATTTCGTGTTTAAATGTGACATTGGCTGTTAAAATGCCATATAAAACAGATGGCTGCAATGGTTATGGTGATTATAATCTTCGAAGTCGCCGCGGGTGCTGGAAGAAATTGCGTGAGTCCGGTCATGGTCGTTCTCGTGCATTCAAGGATTTAACGAGCCACCCATCGTTAAATTTTCTAAAAGTGATGTTTGGTATCACTCTGTTTGCTTTGCATTACTCGCAAGCAACACCGAAGCCACAGAAGTTCACCTTTCCCTGAGAAGTTGCTGAAGGGTGTTGAAGAAAATAGCGTGACGCAGACAGGACGTCTGCGTAGCTTTCGGGGGGAAGGGACGCTCCATCGGAAGCGTTAGCTATTTTCGAATAAGCACGAAGCTAGTATCTAATGCATGTAACTTCGCTAGGGGCGGCAAGGGAGATCCAAGAGGGGATTGCTGTTGATCCCCTCTTGGTCGGGTGTGGGGTGAAGCCCCACGACTTTGATCCAAACGAAGTTTGGAAAATCTACTTTTTCGAAGTAAACAAAAAAGGCGCCTAAGCGCCTTTTTCAATTTAGGTTGAGGGTAACACCCTAGCCACAGCAGATCTGATTAAACAATCAGATCATACTCATCTTTGAGTATCTTAATAATATCTGCCTTAGGATTCGCTGGCAGCGGAATCGCCGCGCCAGTCACTTTCTCGGCAACGCCGGTGTAAGTGCGTGACACTTGCATCATGGCCTCAAGTGGCAGGTCATTGTCGCGGGCGAGGGCTTCACGTTCTGGCATTCTGTCTTTGTTGAGCAGCACATCAGGGTCTGGGAAATGATTCAGCAAGAACTGGCGGAAACCCTCTTTGGAGTTTTCTAAAATCTTGCCATCGCGGTAGGCGGCGCCGTCCCAAATACGTGATGAGTCTGGAGTACCGACTTCATCCATGTAAATCAGTTTTGAATTGCCATCTTTATCGGTCACATAACCGAACTCAAATTTAGTGTCGACAAACACTTGATCAATGTCGGCCAGTGCTTTTGATATCACTTTAAAGCCATCTTTTAACAGCTTCTCGTACAGGTCGATATCTTCTAACTTTTCAAAGCCAAAGGCTTTGTAGTTGGCTTCGATATCGCTGCGGCTGATGTTCACGTCATCTTGGGCTGGCACGCCTGGGATACCGGTTAAAATGCCCTTAGTCGATGGGGTGATTAACAGCTCAGGGAGCTTTTGATCTTTCTCTAAGCCTTCTGGCAGTGTAATGCCACAGAATACTCGCTCGCCTTTTGAGTAAGCGCGCCACATTGAGCCTGTGATGTACTGGCGACAAATGGCTTCGACTTTAATGGGGCGAGCTTTTTGGACTATCCATACGAACGGGTGCGGGATATCCAAAATATGGCTGTCGGCTAGGCCGTTTTCGGCGAACAGTTTAAACCAATGGTTAGATATCGCATTTAACGCCGCGCCCTTACCTGGGATGCCTTTTAAACCGCCTTCACCGTGGAAGATACAGTCGAAGGCCGAGATACGGTCGCTTATCACCATGATGGCGAGCGGGGTATCTTCGGGGACGTTATAACCTTTGGTTTTGATTAAACGACGGCTGTCGGCATCGGTTAGCCAGTAAACGCTGCGAACCTTGCCGCTGTGGACTGGGCTGTCGGTGCGGATAGGCAAATCGTTATTCACGGCTAATACGGAATCAGCAAGACTCATGACGAGTATTCCTTAGGATAGAGAGTGTAGGGATAAGGTTTTTATAAGTGTCGGTTTGCAGATGGACTATGGCGTTAGCAACAGCCAGATTCATTGCAACCGCTTTATTATTCGCACTTGGCTTAGGGCGTAAAGCGTTCAGCCAGTTTGCGGGATTTGATGTTAAATCTTGAACAGCAAAAGGGGTATTTCCGGGCGGTGTTTGAATTGTGTTGGGTGGAGATAATGCAAGGGATGGAACAAACGCAGGGCAAGGTTGGCACCACAGTGAAAGTGGTCTGCGAAAGCGGGCTGGGCCCGTGCCATTTTGCTCGAAAATGCTAACCATTAATCCGAGAGAACCTTGTTCTAGACTGCCGCGAAAAAGTGGCGACATTCTACCTTTTTTGACAAAATTTGCCACGGCTATTTGCATCGCTCTTTGCACAGATCTTTACACAGCCCTTTACACTGCTCTTTATATAGTTCTGTGGCTTGAATCTAGCGGGCGTAAGGATTTGCAAGGGAATCACGCGCTAACACTCAGTGCTGAGCATCATGGAGGGCTGGTGTTCTGCGGACGAGCTAATGTTGAAGGGCTGTATTTTAGCACGCTGATGTGCGAGCTTATGACGTAGCTGCAGCCGACAAGACCATCAAGCCAAATATCCAATGGAGGGAATATGAGCACAAGTCAGCATGTACATAATGATAATCAACGAGAGCTAGTATTAGAGCGGATTATCGATGCGCCGCCAGAAAAGCTGTTCCGCGCGTGGACCGAGCCAGAACTCCTCAAAATTTGGTTTACGCCAAGGCCGTGGACTGTGGCTAGCGCGAGCTTAGATGTGCGTGCCGGTGGTTCAAATGTTATCGTGATGCGCAGCCCTGAGGGACAGGATTTCCCGAATCGTGGCGTGTATCTCGAGGTGGTTGAGAATGAGCGCATCGTATTTACCGATGCCTTTACTGAGGCTTGGGTGCCGTCCGATAAAGCCTTTATGACGGCAACCATCATGTTTGAACCTATAGATGGTAAGACCAAGTACACTGCGCGGGTGCTGCATTGGAATAGCGAAGATAGGCAGAATCATGAGGATATGGGGTTTTATCAGGGGTGGTCTAAGGCGACCGATCAGCTTGAGGAACTCATCGCGAGCATTTAGCCGGTGAGTCTCAAGCCTCGTATCAGAGAGTCAATAATAAGCAGTACCTAGCCCAATTGCCCTGCATATTTTATTGCTGGGGATTGGGCAGGATTAGAGGTGTTATGTCGTCACAGAAAGAAGTACCAGTGCTTAAACAATCGGTGCTTGCGCCATCGCAACTCGCGCAAAGCGCGGCTTTGCAGGGCAATAGTTTTTTATCAAAACAGTTCAATGGCTTGTCGGAATTAGCCCAAGATCTACAGGGCATCGAGTTTGAGGATTGCTGCTTTCAAGATTGCCATTTTAGCGAGAGCACTTTCCGTAAGTGCAAGTTTATCGATTGCCGCTTTGTGCGTTGCAACTTAAGTTTAGTAAAAGTGCCCCAGTGTCAGTTCAGCGGGGTGGAGTTTGAAGAATGTAAGTTAGTCGGTATCGATTGGACCCGCGCCGCGTGGTCGCGTTTATCCTTTGCCGCGCCCTTTTCCTTTAAGCAATCCATCTTAAATGATTGCTCATTTTTAGGTTTGTCCCTCGATGAAATTATCATCGAAGAGTGTAAGGCCCACGATGTCGATTTTCGCGAGGGCAGTTTTAATCAAGCCAATTTCACCTACACGGATTTTAGTCATAGTCTGTTTGGCCGAACTCAATTATTGGAGGCGGATTTCAGCGAGGCATCCAATTACGATATCGACATTTTTAACAATAAAATCAAAGGCGCTAAGTTTAGCCGTGACGAAGCGATTCGGCTGCTCAACTGCCTCGATATAGAATTAATGGATTAAGGATTGTGGTAGGTTTTTACTCAGCTTTTTACTCAGCATAGTGATGCTCATCCCACGAGTATTATCGCAATTTACTGAAATATCTGTTTATTTTTGAAGCCGCCATTTGTCCCATCTGGCGGCTTTTTCTGTCCGTTTTTTAAGACCTATTGATCTTATTCACGTATTTCAAGGTCAGTCCTAGGTTTTAGTTGCGGTAGATCACACCGAGCTTCCCCATGTGGTTTACCACAATACCCACCTACCTCTTTCGGGATAACAATCTCTGTGGATGAGCAGTGTATTCAGCGTATGCCGTGTATTTTGAAGATATGGTGGCGCTGTTTTAACGCTTTATAACTAAAAAAGTAATCAAATCAGTGAGCAAATCTCTGCTCGATGGCGTCCAATGTGGCGACTGACGGGTGGGATGAGCGTGATGGAGGTAACCATGATTGAGCTTAATAGGCGAACCTTTTTAAAGGGAGCAGGAGCGAGCAGCGCCACGTGTGCGCTGGCCAGTCTGCTGCCGGGCAGCTTAGCGGCATTAGAGAATAAGCAGCTAAAGGGCATGGGCAAAGACATTGCCAGTATTTGTGAAATGTGTTCGACTCGCTGCCCGATTTCGGCGCGGGTGATTGAGGGCAAAAACGTCTTCATTAGTGGCAACAAGGCCGCTAAATCCTTTGGCGGTAAAGTGTGTGCCCGTGGCGGCGCAGGCCATAGTTTATTGTACGATCCACAGCGTATCGTTAAACCGTTAAAGCGGGTCGGTGAGCGCGGCGAAGGCAAATGGGCTGAGATCAGTTGGGATGAGGCTTATAAATTAATCGCTGAAAACCTCAATAAAATCAAAAAAGAACATGGCCCAGAAGCCGTGGCATTCTCGTCAAAATCTGGCTCACAAGAAAAGCATTTGTTTCACCTTGCGACCGCCTTTGGTAGTCCAAATACTTTTACCCACGCGTCGACTTGCCCTGGTGGTTATGAAATTGCCGCTAAGGCTATTTTTGGCACTAAGGTCAAACGTGATTTAAGTAATTCTAAATACATCATTAACTTCGGCCATAACCTGTACGAAGGCATCAATATGTCCGAAACCCGCGGCATGATGGCGGCGCAGATGGACAAAGGTGCCAAGCTGGTGGTGTTCGAGCCAAGATTCTCCATTGTGGCCGATAAAGCTGATGAATGGTATGCCATTCGCCCCGGTACCGACGTGGCCGTCGCCTTGGCGTTATGCCATGTATTGATTGAAGATAATCTTTACGACAAGGCATTTGTCGCGCGTTATGTGGAAGGCTTCGAAGCCTTTGCCGCCGAAGTGAAAGCTTATACCCCTGAATGGGCTGAAACCATCTCCGATGTGCCTGCCAAAGACATTCGTCGTATCGCCCACGAATATGCTGCTAAAGCGCCCCATGCTGTGGTCGATTTTGGTCACAGAGCCACCTTTACCACCGAAGAGTTTGAGATGCGCCGCGCCCTTTACGCCGCCAACGTCTTGATTGGTAATATTGAGCGTAAAGGCGGGATTTATATCGGCCAGAAACCCGGTGATTACAACAAGCTTGCCGGTGAAGCGGTTGCGCCCGTATTAGCAAAACCTGGCGTGAAAGACATGCCAAAACCAGCAGCGAAACGTATCGATCAGGTGGAAGAGCAGTACGCCATGATGTGGACATCGGGCGGCGTTTACCAAACCATTCTCGATGCCACGTTAAGCGCTGTTCCTTACCAGTTACACGGCTGGGTGATGTCACGCACTAACCCAATGCAAACCATGACAGACAGAGCGCGCGTTGTTGAAGCGATGAAAAAGCTCGACTTTATCGCCGTGTGTGATGTGTATATCAGCGAAACCGCCGCCTATGCGGACGTGATTTTACCTGAGTCAACTTATCTTGAACGTGATGAAGAAATTGCTGATAAGTCAGGTAAAAATCCGGCCTATTATGTGCGCCAACGGGTCGTTGAAACCTTAGGTGATACTAAGCCTTCTTGGCAGATCTTTAAGGATGTGGGTGTGGCTATGGGCCTTGGCGAGTTCTATCCATGGGAAAACATGGAAACCCTGCAAATGCTGCAGGTGAACCGCGACACTGACCTGCTGCGCCGGATCAAAGACGAAGGTTTCGTGAGCTTCGGTAAGCCAATTATGTTGTGCGAGCCTAAGATGGTTGCCGAGTTTATTAAGGCATACCCCAATGCGCGACCTGCCGATGAAGACGGCACTTACGCCAGTGCACTGACCTTTAAAACCCCGAGTGGCAAGATTGAACTCACTTCCGCGAAAGTCGAAGCCATGGCACCGGGCCGTGGGGTGATCAAGTTCCGCGAAGTGAATCTTAAAAAAGCAGATGAGCTGTACTTTATCCAAGGCAAAGTGGCGGTGCACACCAATGGCGCAACCCACAATGTGCCTATGCTCGCTAACCTGATGTCGGATAACGCTGTGTGGGTTCACCCTGTTACTGCGGGCAAGTTAGGGATCAGCAATGGCGACCCAATCCGCCTCACCAGCAGTGTTGGCACAGAAGAAGGCCATGCCTTAGTCACGCCGGGCATTCGCCAAGATACTGTGTTTGCTTACATGGGCTTTGGTTCTAAAAACAAAGAGTTGGTCAGAGCAACGGGCAAAGGTATCCACTGCGGTAACTTACTGCCGCACGTTACTGCTCCTGTGTGTGGCATGACAGTGCACACCACGGGCGTCACGCTGGCAAAGCGCTAATCGGAGGCTTAAATGAATAAACGATATGTAATGGTGCACGACGAGAATAAGTGCATCGGCTGCCAAGCCTGTAACGTGGCGTGTCGCAGTGAAAATGGCGTACCCGAAGGCGTAACTCGTCTGCAAGTGCGTGTGGAAGGCCCCTTTGGTGAGATGCCCAATCTGCATTTCAAATATCACAGGGTATCTTGCCAGCAATGTGAAGATGCACCCTGCGTTAAGGTGTGCCCAACGGGTGCGGCCTATGTGGGTGAAGACGGCATTATCTCTATCCATATCGAGAAGTGTGTCGGCTGTATGTACTGTGTGGCAGCGTGCCCTTATAAAGTGCGCTTTATGAACCCAGAAACCAAGGCGGCGGATAAGTGTAACTTCTGTAAAGACAGTCGTTTAGCACGGGGCGAAGAGCCGGCGTGTGTGACTGTGTGTCCAACCGATGCCTTAGTGTTTGGTGATGCTAATGATCCGCAGAGTGAAGTGGCCATCATGCTCAACACTAAAATCACTTACCAAGATAAAACCCATTTGGGCACTAAACCTAGGGTATATCGCGTTCCTACCAAAAGAGGGGGGATTTGATTATGAACAATACTTGGGGCGACATGGCGCAATATGATCCTGTCACTTGGCACTGGGTCATCGCCGTTTACTTGTTTATGGCGGGGTTATCCGCGGGCAGTTTATTGATTGGCATTGGTTTACGCTGGGCGAATAAGGAACTCAGCGCGGGAGCTGAAAGCAGCATTCTTAAGGCGGCAGCCATTATTGGGCCTGTGGCAATTAGCTTAGGTTTAGCTTGCTTAGTGTTTGACTTAACCAAACCATTCCACTTTTGGCTGATCTTAATTCACTATAACTTCCAGTCTGTGATGGCAATCGGGGTGCTGGCGCTGCTGGCGTATTCTCCCTTAGCTTTTGCGTACGCCATTATTGTGCTGCGGGATGACTTACCAAAATGGGGTTTGGGTTTCCTAACACCTATCGCTAAGTTACTTATGCCATTTCGAAGGCTGATTGAAGTATTGTTGTTTGTCCTCGCCATTGGCGTAGGGGCTTACACTGGCTTCTTAATTTCGGCGATGAATGCCTATCCTATGCTCAACACTGCGGTGCTGCCTGCGCTGTTTTTAGTGTCAGGTCTATCGGCGGGCGCTGCGGCAAATGCGGTACTGGCGTTGCTGATGTTTAAGACTGACAGCCACGACAAAACTTTAGTGAAGATGCACGGTTTAGAATTGCCTGTGATGGCGATTGAAATCCTGTTCCTGTTCATGTTGTTCTGCGCCTTGTACTTCAAGGGTGGCGCGGCGGCAGCGGCCTTAGCATCGTTAACTTCTGGGCTATGGGCAAGCGTGTTCTGGATAGGTGTTGTCGGTATTGGCTTTGGTATTCCATTGCTGTTTATGCTGTTACCCGCCGCGACTCGCCACACTAAGGGCGCGATGATCATGGTGGCTTGTGCGAGCTTAACGGGTGTACTCGCCTTAAGACACTTTATTGTGTACGCAGGGCAAAGCTATTTAAGCTGAGTGTAAGCTGGCTTTACATATTGATAGATAAAGAAAAAGCACTGTCAATGCGAGTATATAGTAAAAACAGTGTCTATTCGCGTGTGAGTGAGTGACAGGGCTTTACATATAGGGTCAGCGGCTTTCATTTCAAACGTACATACTGTGTATAATGGTATGTACGTTTTTTATTTGCGCCGAGTCCTTCGGCGGTAACCATTCATCCATGAATTTTTGTTCAGTGTTTAATTGCACCTTGTGAGTGCGACTTGTTCCAACAAGTCGGGAGAGATAGGAGTTTACGTCATTGGTTTAGCAGGACGGGGATAGTTGTTTGCGGCAAGTGCAGAGTTGTCGCCGCATCCATGCGGCTTTGACAGTTCAGTTGTTCACTCATTGATTCACCTTCTTGATTAATTGCACTTAATTTACCACCACATTGCAACCGCTAATTACCACGTGTTGCAAATTAATCGCACCACAACTTTCACGGAAAGTACCACTTCGTCGGATCTCGGCTTTGTGCCAAAAGCGGTCTTATACTAATTAAGTTGAAGGCAAAAATCTGATTGCAGCATGTAAAGAGGGTGTTTTACTCAGAAAAGCCTGTATCGAGCACGCTTTCGCAATTTACAAAGCGGAAAAGTCAGCTAAAAAATTGATTGCAGATTGTTTTTTCGTTAGCGTGGACGAATGCAAAAAAGATCAAAGGCCCAACGTAGACGTAAAAGTGTGCGTTTTGCATTTGATTAACATGTGTCCGGTGCGTTGATGTAAGTATGGGGAAATAAATTTATGGGTTTAAGTGCTAAGCTGTTTTTTGAAGCTAACGAAAATGAAACTCTCTTTACACGTATTTCGTTGACGCCTGAACAATTGGAAGACGCCAGATCTAAGAAAGATAAACTGCTTGAGTTAGTAAAGTCCGAGCTTTCATCATCATTGGAAGTTCCAGTAAAACACTGGATCCAAGGTTCGTATAAAAATCACACTCTTATAAGACCTATCAAAAAGGGTGATGAATTTGATATTGATGTTGGATTGTATGTTTTATGCAATGCTGAAGATGAGGGGTTATCTGCGTTAGATGTAAAGCAGCTAAATCGAAGTATTCTTGAGTGGTATGTTTCGAATAGACCTGAGGCCAAAGTTGGGGAAAGTAAAACGAGCTGTGAGCGGCTGATTTACCCGTCATCTTTTCATATTGATATACCTATCTATTACAGCGATGCTGAAACTGGTACTTGTAAGCTCGCTGTTGAGTCGGATGAGTGGGTTGATAGTGACCCAAAAGCGCTTCAAGATTGGTTTAATAAAAAAGTATCAGGTTTAACATCAATATCCTTGGCTCAGCTGAGAAGGATGATCAAGTATCTAAAGGTGTGGACGTCGATCAAGGGAAAGGAAGATGGCATTAGAATTCCATCAATTGCAATTACGGTACTTGTAGCTGATCTATTTGTTGCGGCGGATGACGACGATGATGCCTTTATTCAAACCGCCGTACGTGTAATGAATTATATTATCTCAAATGACACGTTAGATAACCCATGCAATGGAGGGGATTTGTTTGGCTTCAAGGATGATGAATATCAACAAATTAAAAGTAGATCAGAGGCATTAAAGAATTCGTGTGAATTTATAAATAAATCAGATGACAGTTTCCAGCAATACGTTCTATGGAGCGCAACATTTGAACATATGTTTCCTCCATTTATTGAAAGGATTGATGAGGTATCAAAGAACACAAATCTTCCTGCAATAACAGTTCCACCTAAAATTAAAGTTCGACACCTAGACAAAAAAAAGAAGCTTATGTCTAGTGGTGTGAAAGATGAAATTAGGGTGTTTCGTGATGAAGAGCTTTATTTTTCAATAGATAATAAATCTGATTATAGTGAAACTGCCGAGGTTCATTGGATTGTACGGAATCAAGATGAAGAAGCAAAAAGGGTTAACGATCTTGGGCACACCTCGGTACTTTCAATAAGCGATGAACGGTACGAAGGTTGTAGTTATAGCGGTACACACTACATGGAATGCTTAGTACTTGATAAAAACAATATAAAGGGTATGGGGGCAGTTAAAGTTCGTATAACTGGTTTTTCCCGACCTTTGAGAAACCCTCCAAAGAAGAAATATTTTAAAGGTAGATAGGTATGTGGAAGGTATTTCCGAAACTCGGGCTGTTAAAGCTATTACTCGCTATTTTTTCTGCATTATTTCTATCTGCATTAATCCTACTCATGGGCACTAATGGTGGGGAGCTTTCTTGGAATAACTTTGGTGATTCTTTTAAGCTTTCAACGCCAATAACACTAATTTTTATCGCGGTTATATATGTCATTGGGAAATGGGGGTGGTTGTTTTTCTGGAAGCTCCCATTTTTGGGGGAGCTACTACATAAAACCGTATGTCCAAACCTCAACGGAAAGTGGCTAGGCGAGGCGTACTCAAATTACACCGATGAAAATGGCAACAAAGTCTCCAAGGAGGTAGAGTTGACAATTAAGGCAGATTTGTTTGGATTTAGCCTAGCATTGAAGTCATCAGACGGTTACCAAGAAAGCAAGGTAATACAAAGCGAGCTTTATAGAGATCCTCGTACCGGAACTTTCTATCTGAGTTATATTTTCGAAGCATCGGTTCCGCTTCCTAAAGAAACAGATGATAGGGTTTTTGATGGGGCAGCAAAGCTAGAGATCATAATTAATGATGAAAATACAGTTTTAAAAGGAACGTACTGGACAAATAGAGCATGGCAACGTGGTATGAATACAGCTGGTCTAATTATCATGAAGAAAACAAACATTTAACAAGTGGCTACTGGCGGATTGCATTACGCTCCGAGCCATGTAGCCCCAGAGCTAGGTGTTGCTCTTGAGTGAATTAGGATAACGATGGATAAGTACACATTTATTACTGAAATGACTAAAGCATTAGCTTGGCCAGCAACTTTGATTTTTGTTTTATTTTTTTTACGCAAACCATTGATTTATTTGGTGCCATTCATGCGTAAATTGAAGTTCAAGGAATTCGAGATGGAGTTCTCTGAACAAATTCAAGCGCTGAAGTCTGAAGCTGAAATCGATGAAACTTCAGAAATTGACACGCCAGCAATGAATATTCTCGCTTTTTCCACACGAGCCGCTGTCTTGGAAGCATGGATGGAGCTAGAGAATGTTGCAGCAGCACTTGCTGCTTCTTTTTGGAGTTCATCAAATACAGTCCCGTTCAAAAATTATGCGAAGCTGGGATATTATCTACATCAATGTGGTGTCTTGAACGATACACAACTTAAGTCGTTTAATGAACTCCTAAAGCTACGAAATCAGCTTGTGCATACGAAAGAAGAGGAATTAACAGAAAGTGACGCAAAAGCTTACATTATGGTTGCTTCAAACTTAGTTAAGCAAATTAAGTCTCGGTAATTAGCAATTTAACAAACGCCTCAAGAGGGACTTTCAACGCGTGGCGTTTCCTGTCCCAATGAGTCGCGGTGGTTGTGTTGGAGTTTAGTGATAATGAGTTGTCAGCCACTCAGGTGGGCGTTAATCTCCGGTATTCGCTCTTAGCTGACGATCAATTAACTGTATGACTGCTGAAGCTGGTGGTTACATGAAAGTGCAACGGGTTGTAAGCCGCGATTGATCGTGGTGATAAATTTGGGTGATGTTTTGCAGCAGCTTTGCTAATTTTGGTGTAGTAGTTCACTCAAGTAGCTATTTCGCTTATGTGAGTTACTGTGGGCTTCTGTAATAACCCTTAGTTCATCCGAACTACCAACTATATGGATCTCAACCTCTGCTCTGGTAATCGCGGTATACAGCCACGCTCTATCAACGATTTTGCCTTTCTGTAGTGCAATAATGATTCTAGGAAACTGCGATCCTTGAGCTTTATGTAGGGTTATTGCATAACCCAACTCCATGCAATCGAGCACGGATTGTGTGACCTCAACTTTATCCCCCGTATCCAGCGTTACTTCACCATAACTTTCACCTGATGAGTCAATGCTGGTAAGCGTACCAAGAGAGCCGTTTTGAATGCCTTTATCATAGTGGTTTTGCGTAAATAGAATCGCATCATTCAATCTGAGGTTTTGAAAGAATCTCTCACCGTGCATTTCAAACTCAAGCCTTCTACCGCTTGGGTTAACAGCCTCTTGGGTCAGTTTATTAATTTCAGCAACGAGTGCCTTGGTCGGTGCCATGACGCGACTATTTTCAGGTGATTGCTGATACAACTCACAACAGGCTTGAGCAATGTCGCTCTTTGCCGTTTCGTGGAAGTGAATAGCCCCCGTACTTAGTTTTTCAGGCACGATACCTTGATTAATGAGCTTGGAGTATTCAGGAATACCCGTTGAGCCTTTCTGACGCTTAACGATATCTAGCATAGTATTAGCAACGGCTTTTGATAGAACGATATCAGCCAAAACCTTGCCGCAACCTATAGGTGGTAACTGGTCAGGGTCGCCAGTAAAGATAATACGAACCGATGGGTGAATATGGTTGACCAGGCGATACATGGTTGGCAAGTCAATCATACTGGCTTCATCTATTACCAGTAAATGCTTTGGCTGGTCTGAACTTGGCTCAATAGGCTCTCTACGTAATAACTTAGCGATAGTTGAGGTGATAAAGCCAATTGACTCATGCAAGCGCATAGCGGCTCTGCCACTCAGCGCGACCGCATGTATTTCAAATCCCATTTGATGGTAGGCTCGAAGTGCGGTTCTAAGGACTGTGGTTTTACCTGTGCCAGCTCCGCCCGTAATACAGCTCACGGCGTTATCCAAACACGTTGTCACTGCTTCAATCTGCTTCTTGGTTAGCTCGTATGGTAATTCACCAACCGAAGAGCAATATGCAGAATTTGCAACTTCGTCATAAAGGTTGTTTTGATTAGCTAGTGCTTTAAGTCGTTTGGCAACGACATTTTCCATCAACAACTGGGCGGTTGGATGATAAGAGCCAGTGTCGGGGTTTAGGATGTATTGCGCTTTGTTGTGACCTGCTTTAAACGCTTCCGTCACCAGTTCCTTATCTTTGAGCAATTTGGTTAGGTATGGGCGTAAACACGCTTGAGTTGTATAGGTGTGGCCTTTCTCAATCTCTTTGCGAATCGCGGTTTCAAGTGCGGCACTTAGTCTGCGGTGATCACAAGCTGTGATCTTAAACTGGTCAAAATTAACCAGTTTATCGACATCCGTAAACGACATCCCAAACCCAATAAGGACATACGGATTTTGTTTAATAGCCTCAATGGACTCTTCTCCATGATGCTTCAATAAGCGCTGCTGAATACTTGCTGGTATCTTGTGTTCGGTCATCCAGTTGCAGTAGGCCAGATTCTTATATTTGGCGTAACCCTCAAATAACGCATTGATAGAATCTTCACTCAGGACACTTCTAAGGCGCTCTCTTGATTCATGAGTGTCTTTTCTAACCGTTGAGTGAAAATCCTTTCCTAACAGTTCCCAGAGTGCTCTAGCTTTACTTTCACCGATACCTTTGAAATCACTTTCTCTGGCAATAAAGCGAATAAGCTGTTCACCCGTTTCTGGCAGGCTGCATTCGATGTGCTCTGGTGATTCATAGGTATGCTGCTGCATCACGAAATCACCTGTTTCTACTTCCTCTACCAAACGAGTTCCCTTCACTGACCAGTGCTGGCCGAGGGCTGGTTGAACGGGGATGGCATCTGGATCAGCTTTGATGGTGACGTAATACTTGCCGCTATTGGTTTTGTGTGAGTTTTTTTTCAGTGGCACGCCACTGAATATCACCATTTTGGTAGAGCTGTAAGGAATGCTCGTGACACGCATTTGGTCTTGATGGAGTGTAAATTTCATCGTGGCATAAACCCCATTTCTGACAAGGTTTCATTCAGTTCGCCAAAACGCTCCAGTTTACCTTCCAGCTCTTTAACTTTGGCTTTTAGCTCAATGTTTTCAGCTTCTAAGGTCGATACTCGTTTAGCGTCGAGCAGCTTGCGATTAGCTGTGTTGTCGTATTGCTTTGGTTTGTCAGCATTGTTCTTTGCAGATTCGGTCAGTGGCGGGAGTATACCTTTATCACGCAGTTTGTCTTCTAATGCCTTGAGCGCTTTTCTAAGCGTAGGATTTTGGTTAAGGGCAGACTTACCGCAACCAACCCCTTTTGCTACTTCGATGCGGTTGAGCTTGCCTTTAAAGGCGATTTGCTTAAAGTCATCATCAGTTTGAGTGGCTTGCCATACTTCAAATGCTTCGAGATTCTGCTGCGCTCTTTGCTGACCGTTCGCCATTAATCATCTACCTCACCTAACAACTTGCGTAGACCTGTCGCAAAGCCTCTAGGGAATATTTCTATGTTGTATTCCATGTCTTTTACTTGGCCTGCTTGTGTGGTTTGCCAGTTATGTTTTTCCATACATTCGTCAGAAATAGCGTAGGCTAAGGCTTTCTTCTCAGATTCGGTCAAGATGCCAGATAGTGAAGGCAAGACTTCAACACTCGGCTCTGCGCTTGCATCAAACTGACGTACAGGACGCTTATCAATGGTAATATTCGCGTGCTGTTTTAGCAGATTAACCTCTTTGCGATAACGGTTGCGCTCGGCAATAATCTGACCAAACAAAGCCCGTACCGCAGGGTCTGGAATACGCTCAAGTAGCTTGTTATCCTGTGGAACAGACTTAGAGCGTGAGGTTGGCGATAACGGCTTTTTGGTGGTTGTTTTGCACTTTGCTGCCCATGCTTCAATCAAGGTGCGGTAGTGCTTGTTTTTGGTTGCTCGTAACGCTTCGTAACCTGGGCCACCCTCTGCTGCTGATACTCGCCCCATTTGTGCAATGGAGAAATCACGCTGCCCCGATCCTGCATAGGCTTTCAGGATGTCGTTAAGCTTATCTAGGTTTTTTTGGGTTCTTGGCACTTTGTCGTCTTTTAGGTCAGCCAAGATGATATCAATATTAATGTCCATTAACCCTCCAAGAGCGCAGGTTGGGTGAGATTTTCTAGGTGCAATGCTTTACCAGTGAGCGCACTCATGCCTGCACTAAATAGTTTGTTTTCTTCAAGGTACTCACCTGCCTCAATGTAGTTGGCGACTTTGCGGTAGCCCTCTAATTTGTCATGAGGGTCTGCTATTTTTGCCATGTGACGAAGCATGGCATTAGCAGCAATGAGTTGCTGCTTTTCATCCATTTCCAAGAAGATAGGTTCAAAACCCTTTTTCATCAGCATGCGACTGAGTTCAATGGAGCGCTTTTGAATGGCGGGCGTTTTACGAAGTTCATCCTGCAAGTCAGGGAAGAATTCGGCATCGTCACATAGCAAGGAGAGGTGTAAGAGCTCTGAGTCGGTTTCGATAAACCTCAAGGCATGGCTAATATCTTGTTCATTCCCTACTGCAATCAATTTATCTTTGGTGTCGCCATCGCTTCGGGCTTCCTCGACTTGATTGATTTTGATGATTAGCTCGAAGCACACTATCAAGTCTTTGGCGTATTCATTGGCCTCTACTTGTTGCTTTTCATAGCGGCGTTGCAGCACCTGTAACTCACTGTGTTTGGTAAAGGGTTTGCCTTGCTCTTCACAGAAGAACTGCTCGTCTTTGAGTGCTTCTAGCTCACCCTCGATTTCAACCGATAGGTTAGCCGCTTGGTGCGCCTTGTAACTGAGTTGATTTAACTGAGCGTTAAGCGCTGGCAGGTATCGCGCCTCAGTTATAAACCAACGGCAACGAATACAGTTTTCAGGGCCATGCGGTACGCTGTCATAGATGCGATTTTTGGCAGCACTTGCATCTTTAATCAACTCACCGCCGTTCCAGCACCCGCCCAGCGTACTGACTTCATCGGATTTTACGGTGTTGCCTCCGACCAAACATAAGCCAGCTGAACGCTCCTCCCAGCCGATGGGATTACGGTTAACCAGTGCTGCCTGAATACTGTCTTCTTTGTGGTAGACCATTTTGCATTGAATTTGCGCTAGTGAGGCATCTTTGAGGAAGTTGCGCACTGACTGCTTGGCTTTACCCTCAAGCTCCCCCTCGGCTTCACTCATTTTTTCCGCCATCACGGACGGGGTGATTTTGTTATAGTAGATGGTCATTAGGATACGTGAGTGCCCTGCCAGTAGTTTGGATATGACAGGTAGTGGCAATTGGGTATCCATCGTGTAGGCAGTTATCAGCGATACACGCAAACTGTGCGGGGGGTGGTTCGTGGCAACCTTATAGTTTACATTAGTGCCTTTTGGGTAATCCACAACCAGTTTAAGTCGCTCTCCATTATCAAGCGTATTACCTTGCTCAGCGAGCTGGTTTTCCAGTGTTAGCAAGAGTTGATACCAGAAAGCTCTCATCGCATCGGGATTTATCGGTTTGTATTTATCATCACCGTTTGCTGATGCATCCCGAAAGAGAAAGGCGATTTCACCCATGCTTTCTAACTGCGTTTGTGACTTCTGATTCTTAGTATGTTTAATTGAGAGCGTGGTGCAGTCTGTCGGTTTCACTATAGGGTTGTATTTTTCCTGCCAGTTACGCAGTTTTTCCAGCCAATATAGTACCTCTTCGTTTTGCCAAGGAATAATGTAGCCCCGCTCAAGTTCGTCTTTATTTTGGTCAGCGGTTTTGTTGGTGTTGATATATAAACCTGTGGAATACTGGCCTGTCATGGTGTCATGGATACGGCGAAAGATGCCTTTACCAAAAGGGCGTTTTTCGCTACCGAGCGCAAAGTCATGCTTGTCATTGAGCTTCCAATGACCGCTTTCATAACGCCACGTATCCGCCTCACCACTGTCTAACATCCGCACTTGATAGGTGCGCAGTGGCAGATGCAGCTTTATAAATATCACCATCGCTTTGACAGGTGACCAGATTTGGTGGAGAGTGATTCTTTTATTATCTCTAGTCACTTCTTTGGTACGCCACACGCAATCGGGGTCGGTTTTATCAATCAAGTCAGGCTCAACTTCAAACCAATCGCCACTCTGATTGCCTTGCCCTGTCTGCTCTTGTGCCCATGCCCAATGCTTGAAATGGCGGTAGTGATAGCTAGGCAGTAACGACTCGCCTTGTGGTAGGTTTTGCTCAATCACCGTCAGTTCCGCTTTATCTGGCAATGGACACAGAATTTGGCGCAGGTCTTGGATGTAACGATACGGAAGTGGGTTACGCACGGTTTCAGTGTGCGAGAATTGCGTCTTAATTTTGCTCAGCGGATTGCGAACCAGTGGTATTAAGTTGCCGCTATCATCTTCTTCAGATAGATGATGCTCAATGACGTAATTAATGAAGTCAAAGGTGTAGCTGATAGCCATTGTTAATTCGGCGTGGGCGTTAATAGTTTTTCTCACAGTAGCTTCTAGCTCTTCAGTGGAGCAGATATGTCCATTGCAGCCCTTGAAAAACAGACCAATATCAGCTGCATAGGGAGCGTACTCCAACAGGTAGGACTCAAAAAAACGGCTCAACGCTTTACGCTTGCCGTCAATCCCCGTATGTTGTATCGCCATCCACTCAGCGGCTAATTCCTGCCATTGCTCCCATTCAGGGCCAAGGGTGGTGAGCATCCAAGAAAAGGTTAAATCTGATGAACGTCCGTCTTGTTTCTTGCCTTTTTTTGCCATTATTTACCTCGTAATTTCGGATGCTTGCCTGTGAAATAGCCTTGCGGGTCAATATCGTCAAAACCGTGCTCGACCAACTCTTTCCAATCTAGCGATTTTACTTTGGACTCAGGATTTGCCAGTTGTAGCGTGGCCTTGTTGAGTTCATCGGAGATTTCCTGCTGCCCTTTACCTGTGTAGGGAACTTGAGACTCCAGTGATTTATGGTGCATACATCGTCGTATCACCAACGGGTTAAGTCCTGAACGCTCTAAGCGTCTGCCATAGCTATGACGATGACCGTGCGGGTCTAACCCTTCCGATTTGTTTGGCTCTAAGCCAATGCGCCTTAATCCCGCCGCATAGCTTTGGTGAAACGCATTCAAAGTGTATGGGTTTCCAAGGGCGCTGTGATGGAATGAAATGAACGCATAGGGGTGATGGCAGTCAATACTGGCTCGATATTTTTGGTAACTCTTCCACAGTGACATAAAAACCTTGCCATAATCCGTTGGAAACCACTGAACTTGTATGTAGTTATCTCGATGGTCTACAACTCTTGTTTTCCAGCCAACGTATGCCGTGCCTTTCATTCGTTTGCGTGGTATACGAGCGTATTTTTCTTGTAAATAGGCTTCTCTGGTTTTTGTGCCTGAGCGACTACGCCAACTTTCGGGTGCTTTACCATCGACTTCGTTGTAAATTCGAACTATCGCTTTTTCAGGGTCATACGGATCTTCAAGTACATCAGTCACCCACAGCATAATAGCTTCACTTTCACGCAAACCGCCACCGTGCATCAAGAGCAGCATAAGCTTATCTCTCAGCGCAACTCGCGGATCTTTTGCTCCGCCAATACCATCTTTATAGAATGATTCCCAATGCTTATCTGGGAATGCTAAAGCATCGTCTTCGGCTTTCGTCAATGGAGTACGTCCTTTCATTGTGCGAGCTTTACGGATGGTTTTGTTAACAGTTTTATCTTCAATATGTCCAAGGAAGTCATTTTGGTTTTTTCGATACCAAGCAGCGTAATTAAGGCGTTGCTCATGAGGTGTGGCATCTCGCAAAGGGTTCATTGGCTCTGCGCCATGCTTGTTAGCCAGCCAATCAGTAAATGCCGTTAATCGATGAATATGTTTATTGACGTTATCAGTTGAGCTTGGCACCCAGTACAAGCCAGAGGGATCTAAACCATCTTCACCGATGGTGCCTGTGTAAAGACGCTTAGCAAAGGTTTGGAATAGCATTTTAGGATCTTCAAATAATCCTTTGTTGGCTTCCATGTAATCCAAGAGCAAAGAAGTGGCTTGAATAAAACCATTCATTAAAGCATTACTAGCACCATCAGCTTCCATCTTTAGCAAGTAATCGGTAACTGAACCAACTTCACCTTGTTCGGTGATCAAGATGGGGAGCTGACTTTTAATGCCAGTATTATCTTCTACGATAGTTGCTTTGACTTTAACCGATGACAAGGTTCATTCCTTTATACACATTAAACATACAATACACTATAGCGCTAAAGCTTTTATTGTGAAATAAAAAGGCAGATTTCTCTGCCTTAATACACAATATACATAGTTCAAGGTACTATATATAAGCAATGTCAGTGCTTTTTTATTGTTTGAATCGTGAGAAGGTTTGCCAGTACAAGCAGGACGCTTATTGGGGTAATAACTCGATAACCGACTTCACCGTTAGCACTAAGGCGCTGATACTGCACAGGACTAACGTCGCCATCTTTGTCTTCTCTTTATCGACACGGCCCACTAATCGTCCTGCGACTAAGTAACCTAAAATCACTGAGGGGAGCAGCATCAACGACAGCCACAGATGTTTTAATTCTAATAAGCCAGTGATCGCTAAAATGACCAATGCAATCATGGAGCTAAAAATGAAGAAGGCCGACAGGGCAGCACGAAACTGCGAGGCATCTTTGCCTGCCAACAAAATCGCCATCGGTGGGCCACCAATCGCGGCGATATTGCCGAAGATCCCTGAAACCACGCCCGCACCGAAGAGGGTTTTCTTATTCACTGGCAGGCTGAATTTATACAGGCTGAGGATCACTGCGACAGTTACAATGGCGGCGATGGATAAACCGAGTATGGGTTGAGGCGCAAACAGCAACAGACTCGCGCCGATAAAACCGCCGGGCACGCGACCTAGGAGCGCATATTGCAAGCCATTGAATTCTAAGTGACCGCGTTCACGCACTAAGGTCAGCAGGGCGATGGAGAAACCCATAGCAATAACAGGCGCAGGTACAAGTTGTGGATCGACGATATACAGCAAAGGACTGGCGACAACCGCAAGCCCAAACCCAATAAGACTTTGGGTTAATGCGCCCAGAAACACGACCAGCGAGGCTAAGGCGAGTGTCTGTGGATCTATCATAGAAAACATAGGATTTCCTATATCCCAAACCAACTCAAGATGGTGAAATTTAAAGTTTGAAGTCGCTTGGGGATAAACAAAAAGGGATCGTTAACGATCCCTATTGATGAGCACTGTGATATGACTTTGAAAGCGACGAGTCGCTATTCCATGTCTTCCCACTCGATTCCCATTTGATCCATCAACAACTTGGCTTCGGCGGGAATGCTGTCTGGGTTGTCTTTTGACAGATCTTCATCGTTGGGCAATGGCTGGCCAGTGTAGGCGTGCAAAAATGCCTCACACAACAGCTCGCTGTTGGTGGCGTGACGCAAATTATTGACCTGACGACGAGTACGTTCGTCCGTGAGGACCTTAAGCACTTTGAGCGGAATAGACACAGTAATTTTTTTTACTTGTTCATTCTTCTTGCCATGTTCAGCATAGGGGCTGATGTATTCCCCATTCCATTCAGTCATTGACTCACCTGTTATAACGCTAAATTCGGGGCAGATTTTAAACCCTTACAAAGAACAGTCAAATTATTGCTACTATTTCTTTGTGATTGCAAACAGATTTCTTTATGTTCAGACGTCTAAACGTCTTCACGCCTATTGACGATGGCGTTGGGCTTAGGTACATTTAGACGTCCAGACATCTCTATCAGTCTATCGAATTTAGGAGTCCACCCATGGCAGAGCGTCAATTAGCCACACTGGCAGTGCGTCAGGGTATCGAAAGCGATACTCAATATGGTGCAGTTGTGCCACCGATTTATTTGTCGACTAATTACGCCTTTGATGGTCATAAAAATCCCCGCGAATTCGATTACAGTCGTTCAGGCAACCCAACGCGCTGCATTTTAGGCGAAGCATTAGCGCAATTAGAAAAGGGCGCCACTGGCATAGTGACGTGCACTGGCATGGCGGCCATCACCTTAGTGACTACTTTGCTCGGCCCCGATGACCTATTAGTTGTGCCCCATGATTGCTATGGTGGTTCCTACCGTTTATTTACCAACTTGGCGAAGAAAGGCCAGTTTAAGCTCATTGTGGTCGACCAAACCGACAGCCAAGCGTTAGCCGCCGCCATTGCGCAGAATCCTAAGATGGTGTGGCTCGAAACCCCATCGAACCCGTTATTGCGTGTGGTAGATATCGAAGCCATTGCTAAGGCGAGCCATGAGGTCAGCGCGCTGGTGGTGGTCGATAACACTTTTTTATCGCCAATATTGCAACAACCCCTATTGTTAGGCGCGGATATCGTTATCCACTCCACCACTAAATATATCAATGGTCACAGCGATGTAGTCGGCGGCGCTGTGGTCGCCAAAGACGCGCAAATCGGCGAAAGCTTACATTGGTGGTCGAACACTCTAGGCTTAACGGGGTCAGCCTTTGACAGTTATCTGACCCTGCGCGGCCTACGTACCTTAGCTGTGCGTATTCGCGAGCATCAAGCCAATGCCCAGCGTATTATTGAGGTATTAACGCAAAGCCCTGTGGTGAGCAAAGTCTATTACCCCGGTCTTGCGGATCATCCAGGTCACGCCATTGCGGCCAAGCAACAACAGGGCTTTGGCGCTATGCTGAGCTTTGAGCTCAAAGGCGGCGAGGCCGAAGTGGTGGCCTTTTTAGGTGCACTCAGCTTATTTAGCGTGGCGGAAAGTTTAGGTGGCGTCGAAAGTTTAGTGGCAGTGCCCGCCACTATGACCCACAGAGCCATGGAGCCGCAAGCGCGCTTCGAGGCTGGTATTAAGGACACCCTATTGCGTCTATCGGTGGGTATTGAAGATGCCGCCGATTTAGTTGCAGATATTCAAGCAGGATTAGCCGCCGTTGCGGCTTGTCAGTAGAGGAATAATAGATGGCACGTTGTCACTTACATAAATTTGGTGGCTCCAGTTTAGCGGATGCCGATTGTTATCGCCGAGTCGCCCATATCCTGTTAACCCACGGTCATAGTGATGATCTCGTGGTGGTCTCTGCGGCGGGTAAAAGCACGAATTTCCTGTATAAATTATTAGCGCTGCGTGATGCGGGTCAGCTATGGCAAGAAGAGTTACAAGTGCTGATCAGTTACCAACAGGGGTTGATTGAGCAGTTGTTGTCGAATGAACAAGCCCGAGATCTGCGTGAGCGTTTGGCCACTGATAAAGCGCAGCTCATCAGCTTATTGTCCTTAGATACCCGCAACGATTACCAAATTAACCATGTGGTAAGCTTTGGCGAACGTTGGTCGGCACGCCTGATGGCGGCGCTGCTGCGTGAATCGGGCGTGGCGGCAAGCCATGTGGATGCCTGTTCAATTTTAGTGGCCGATGAAGCCGCTGTGCCGCAAATTCGGGTACAAGAATCCCGCGCTAAAGTACAAGCCCTATTAGCCGCCCACCCAAATGAACGGCTGGTGATCACCGGCTTTATCTGCGCTAACGAGCGTGGCGATACCTTGTTACTTGGTCGTAATGGTTCAGATTTTAGCGCCAGCCTGATTGCGAGTCTCGCTGATATCGAGCGCGTGACCATTTGGACCGATGTGGAAGGGGTGTTCAACGCCGATCCTAATAAAATCAACGATGCCAAGTTACTGAAAAGCATGTCACTTGCCGAAGCCGATCGCCTAGCGCGTTTAGGCTCGCCAGTATTGCATTCGCGCACTTTGCAGCCGTTATTCAATACCGAAGTGAGCTTAGCGGTGCGTTCAAGTTATGCGTCCCACACCGACTTTACCTTAATCGCGCCCCACAGTTCGTCGGCGAGCGCGCCTGTGGTGACTAATCTCAATGCTGTTGTCCTGTTCGGCTTTAAACTCACGGGTGAGTTAACCCGTTTATTAGATTTATTGATCGCCGCGGGTTTAACGCCATTGGCCCATTGGACCTCTGCCCATCAAAGGGTTGAACTTGCCTATACCGCTGAGAATCAAAAACAAGTTCAAAGATTACTCGATGCCGAGGCAGAAGCATTAGGGATCAGTGATCAGCAGATCAACACAGATTTTGGTTTAGTCGCATTAGTGAGTGCCGACGCCGAACATTATCGCCGCAGCTTCGCCCGTTTACTGAGCCGTGATGCTAAACCTTTGTTCAGTGGCGATTTAAGTTTAGTGACGTTAGTGCCCCAGTCACAGGTGAATCTGTTAACCCAAAAAGTTCACCGCCGCTGCGCTGGCCCGCGTAAACGCATTGGTGTCCTGCTGCTCGGTGTGGGTAATATCGGTGAGGCTTGGATCGATCTGTTTAAGTCGGTTTCACCATCATTGGACCATGAACTCGAAGCCAGTGTTGAGTTAGTCGGTTTGGTCAGTTCGAGTAAAGCCTTGATTAAATCCACTGGGATTAATCTTGCCGCGTGGCAAACAGAGTTTAATACTGAAGCCACGCCTTGGCAGTATGAACATTTATTCGAGCAATTAGAGCAAGTTAACTGCGATGAGCTGGTGGCCTTAGATATCAGTGCCAGCGCCAGTTTGACGCTGCAATATCCAGAACTGTTCGAGCGTGGCATCCATGTGGTGAGCGCGAATAAACTTGCGGGCTCGGGTCCACTGCCTTTCTATCGAGAGTTAAAGCAGCAACTGGGTAATCGTCGTTTGTTTTGGCGCTATAACGCCAGCTGTGGCGCTGGTTTACCTATCCAACATGCGCTAAATGATCTGCGTAACAGCGGTGATAGCGTTGAAGCGGTGGGCGGGATTTTCTCCGGCACCTTGTGT
Organism: Shewanella sp. SM29; assembly: GCF_025654245.1. NCBI lineage: Bacteria > Pseudomonadati > Pseudomonadota > Gammaproteobacteria > Alteromonadales > Shewanellaceae > Shewanella > Shewanella sp. SM29. The sequence continues at coordinate 55,596 of NZ_JAKKRN010000018.1, read as the reverse complement.
TGGTTGTTTGAGAAATACGATACTAGTAAGCCATTTTCAGAATTAGTGATTGAAGCCAGAGGCTTAGGTATTACTGAACCCGATCCCCGCGACGATCTCTCCGGCCGTGATATGCAGCGTAAACTGCTTATCTTAGCCCGTGAGATTGGCCTTGAAATCGAGCTTGAAGATATTGAGCTGCGCTCACTCGTACCAGCCGCTTTGGCGGATATTCCCTTAGATCAATTTCTCACCCGCATTGCCGAGTTAGATGCCGATCTGCTGCAACAGTATGGTGCGGCGGCGGAGCAAAATAAGGTGCTCAGATATGTGGCATCCTTAGACAACAGCGGCCCAGAGCTCAAGGCCGAGGTGGGTTTGCAGTGGATTGATACTCATCACCCTTACGCCAACTTAACCCCTGGTGATAATGTGTTTGTGATCCGCAGTGTCTTCTACCAAGGTAATCCGCTGATCATCCGTGGACCGGGCGCTGGACGCGAAGTGACCGCTGCGGCGGTGCAGTCGGATCTGACTCAGATCTGTCGCGATCTGCTGCAGGAATAACGCGATATCAAGCCTCTTAAAGGACTCATTCGAGTCCTTTTTTATTGGCTAGAATAAATCTATCGAATTAACTGAGATTAAATGCGGTTTATGGGTATTTTTGGGCTTGACTTACATCTCAGTTTCTCTAGTATATGGACATATAGACGTCCAAACGTCCATTTGAACGAATTCATACTAGCAAAGAGTAGCGCCAAGGGCGGTTGAGGAAATACACATGGCTTTTCATCACGCACAACATTCACAATCGCTGAACCAGAGCTTGTCTGAGCTTAATGGCGATATTAATGTTTCTTTTGAGTTTTTCCCGCCATCGACCCCCGAAATGGAACAGATCCTGTGGAACTCTATTCGTCGTTTAGAGCCGCTGAATCCTAAGTTTGTGTCTGTGACTTACGGTGCTAACTCAGGTGTTCGCGATCGCACCCATGGCGTGATTGAACGTATCCAACAGGAAACCGACCTCGTTGCCGCGCCGCACTTAACCTTAGTGGATGCCAGCGATGAAGAGCTGTTAGAACTGGCTAAGCATTACTGGAAGTCGGGCATTCGTGACATAGTGGCACTGCGTGGTGATTTACCCGCGAGCAGCCCAAAGCCAACCCGTTTTGCGGTCGATTTAGTGCGTTTACTGCGCTCTGTGGCTGACTTTGATATTTCCGTTGCGGCCTATCCAGAAGTGCATCCCGATGCGAGCAATGCACAGGCGGATTTGATCAACCTTAAGCGCAAGATTGATGCGGGTGCGAGCCGTGCCATTACCCAATTTTTCTTCGATGTGGAATCTTACCTGCGTTTTCGTGACCGCTGCGTTGCCGCTGGTATCGACGTTGAAATTGTGCCGGGCATCTTACCTGTGACTAACTTTACCCAGCTAAAACGTTTCGCTGGCATGACCAATGTGTCGTTACCTAATTGGTTACATAAGCAATTCGACGGCCTAGAAAACGATGCGGGTACACGCCAATTGGTGGGGGCAAACGTGGCCATCGACATGGTGAAAGTGCTGTCCCGCGAAGGCGTGAAGGATTTCCATTTCTACACCTTAAATCGCGCCGAATTGACCTACGCGATTTGCCACACTTTAGGCGTGCGTCCTAAATAAAACCTTATAAAATAAGCTAATAAAAACGCCGCAGAGAATGCGGCGTTTTGTTTTGTTTAAATTCTAAATTGAGCTAATAAAGTTGTTAAACGGGCTGCGAGTTGGGCAAGTTCATCGCCAGCGCGTGCAGTTTGTACCGCACTATCTGTCGCATTGGTCGCAATATCATTGATGTTATTAACATTTTTATTAATTTCTGCCGAAACCGCACATTGCTCATTTGCAGCGCTGGCGATCTGGATATTCATCTGGCTAATGGTGGAAACCGCATGGGTAATGGCTTCGAGTGCTTCACCCGCTTGGTGAACTTGGGATACACAGCTTTGAGTGGTGCGGGTGCTGGTTTCCATCGCATTGACTGTAGACTTAGCTTTATGCTGAAGCGCTTCGATCATCTGCTGAATTTCTGCCGTAGATGCTTGAGTGCGACTCGCCAGAGTGCGTACTTCATCGGCAACGACTGCAAACCCTCGACCTTGTTCTCCCGCCCTTGCGGCTTCAATTGCCGCATTGAGTGCGAGTAAATTAGTTTGGTCGGCAATATTACGGATAACCACAAGTACAGAATCGATTTCAGCGGTATTACGCTCTAATTCATTGATTTCACTCGCTGCTGTGGCTATTTCCTCGGCCAGTATGGCGATAGTGCTTACCACTTTTTGTACAACCAATTTGCCTTGTTCGGTTGAGTCATTGGCATGATTGGCGGCATCGGCCGCATCGGTAGCGTTATGGGCAACTTCTTGTACTGTTGCGGCCATTTCATTCATTGCGGTGGCAACTTGCTCAGTTTCGAGGTGCTGACGACTCGCCATCTTCTGGGTTTCCCGCGTAATGCTCGACATTTCTTCAGCAGAGGTGGCGAGCAGGCTTGTTGAGTCGGCTACGTGAGAAACTGTGTTGTGGATTTTTTCTACAAAGCGGTTGAATGCCATCGATAATTCAGCAATTTCATCCTTACCTTTTACCGCGATTCTGCGGGTTAAATCGCCTTCACCTTCAGCGATATCATTCATGGCTTGGGTGGTTTCAGCGATAGGGCGAGTAATCCCTTTGGCAATAAACCAAGCAATGGCAGTTCCAATGACCAGAGCCACTAAACCGATAAGGATCAACTTAAGGCGAATATCCGCTATCGCTTGTTCTGAATGGGTTCTATCCATCGCAATATCGAGTACGCCAAACACGTTTCCTGAGTAATCTTTTATGGCGTGGCGATACAGGGCGTAGGTTTTGTTATTTAAGGAAATAGTGCGTATGACTTCATGGCCTTGCATGACGTTATTGAGTTCATCTGTCGCTTGGGTATCAGGCGTGAATGTAGCGCCAAATAACTTATATCCAGAATCATCTGGCAAGATGAGGGCAATTTCTGCTTGATAGGCTTGTTTAAAATTATCAAAAAAGGGTTGACCAAAGGACATGCCAAACTCAACTGATCCTGTGTGTTGCCCGTTGTAACTCATTGGAACTAAACCACGAATACCTAATCCTTCCACTCCATATTCCAAGCCGTAAAGAGGGCGCTTTTGGCTATTTGTTTCAACTATGGTCTTGCGTATGCTGGTGAGATCATCGCCAAATTTTTCGGGACGATGCAAGCGTAAAAAAGAAGTGGCTGGTGGTCTATGGAATTGGAATTGCTGAACCGCAAAATCGCGCTTAAGTTGGGTAAATATAGGTAAGGTACGGGCGGTGAGTTCATCACGCTCGCCTGTTGCAAAGGTGCTTTGAACTTCTGGCGTGAGTGAGATGATGGTTGCCATTGCTTCGGCTAATTTGCCCGATGAGGCTATCTCGGCAACAGCGGTTTCATAGATCTTATGGAGTTCTCTTTGCTCGGATTCTGCAACTTGGCGACTGAATTCAGAGAGAACGAGCGGCATGATAAAGCTCATTACTGTTAACAGTAATAGACAGATCCCAATAACGATCCTCGTACTAATTTTTAGATTTATCAAAACAGCCTCCAATTCATGTGCAAATCAACTCAATTTATCCTTTTGATATTATAGAGATACAACTTGATAAGATTTGAGAGGGCGCGAACCTTTTTAAGTTATTTATTCCCTCTTACGCTCGTTTCGTGCCCTTGGACACAGATCTATTTTGGGCCTAAATATTTACTTAGCCTGCTAACTAAGTATAATGCTTAGCACGCTAACTAAATAGGTGAGCAAGATGCAAAAAGAATTAGAGCGACTAAAAGAGTTATCACTGGCGGAGCATTTAGGCCGTCTGCATCGACTGTGGCGTACCGTGGCCGATGTTGAGCTAGCACCTTTAGGATTAACTCATCCTCGTTGGACTGCCCTATGGAAACTGTTGCGTTTAGGCGACAGTGTTAGCCAAAAAGTGTTGGCCGATGCCTTAGAAATTGAATTGGCTTCGCTAATGCGCACCTTAGGGCAATTAGAAGAGCAAGGTCTAGTCGAGCGTCATTGTTGTGACAAAGATAAGCGAGCAAGAATTGTGAGCCTGACGCCAGCGGGATTAGATGTTTTAAAGCAAATGGAAGCGCGGATTATTCAAGTGCGCCGTGAGTTATTAGGCGGGATCAGTGCCGAAGAGTTGAGCGAATTTGAACGCATTATTAGCCTGATCAGCGACAACGCCAGCGCCAAATTAACCAAGGTTACAGACACCCTTTTGTGAGAAAGAAGATGACACCGGATCAACAGTTTGCCCGTTTAGTAAAATTTGCCATGTTTGGCTTTGTGATGGTTTTTGGCTATTTCATGCTGGCCGACACTATGATGCCATTGACGCCTCAAGCCATGGCGACCCGTGTAGTGACTAAAGTGACACCGCAGATCAGCGGTAAAATCCAGACCATAGCCGTGACCAATAACCAAGCGGTTGCCAAGGGCGATTTGTTGTTTCAAGTCGATCCAGCGCCTTATGAGTTAGCGGTATCGCAAGCTAAATTGGCCTTAGAGCAAGCCCGTCAAGATAATGCTGAGTTAGATGCCTCGCTACTAGCAGCTAAGGCCGAGGTCAATGCCAATAAAACCACCTCACAACAAAAACGCAGCGAGGCTAAACGTCTCGATGCCTTGTATGCCACCCATGGCGTATCGCAGCAGCAAAAGGAGCTAGCCGATAGCGATGCCGCAGCTGCTGAAGCCAATTTGCTTGCCGCCAATGCGCGTTTAGAAAAACTCAAAGTGAGTCGTGGCAGTTATGGCGAAGAGAATCTTAAAGTGCGTCAGGCGCAAAATCATTTAGCCCAAGCCGAGCTTAATCTGTCTTACACCGAAATACGTGCCGATCAAGATGGGATAGTGACTAACCTGCAGTTAGAAGTCGGTAGTTTTGCGACCGTGGGGCAACCTCTGTTGGCCGTGGTATCGGATAAAGTGGATATTATTGCTGATTTTCGTGAAAAGAGTCTGCGTGGCGTGAATGCTACTTCGACCGCTTTGATTGCGTTCGATGGCGAACCAGGGCGTTTATATCGTGCGACGGTGAGCAGTGTTGATGCGGGCGTGAGTGCAGGGCAATTCGATGCCAATGGCCGTTTAGCCGCGCCGCAGGAATCGGACCGTTGGGTACGTGATGCCCAAAGATTGAGATTACATCTAGTGTTAGATGGTATGGCAATGAACAGCTTACCTGCGGGTGCGCGCGCGACCGTGCAACTGCTGCCCGAGAATAGCCTGTTTAGTTTGCTCGCTAAGGTGCAGATTAAAGCAATCAGCTTGCTGCACTATATTTACTAGCCTATTTACTCGAATGTTTACTAGCGTATTTACCAGCATCTTTACCGGCATATCCATTAGTACTTATCTGTGTTGACGAGCACGAGTGACTCGCGGTTGGTTTGTATTTGCCGCGAGCGGCTTGAGTGAACGCTTCAAAGCAACATAAGTGTGAACACAGCATAAGCCAGCTAAACATCCTCATTTAATGTATCGATAGAATAAGGCGACGAGCATGTTACTACGCCATAGCCCATTGACGGCCAACGATTTACGCCAGTGTTTACGGATTGCGACTGGCGCGACCTTAGGTTTTACCCTGTGTAAAATTTTTGGTTGGAGCAATGGAGTCTTCTTCACTGTGACACCTATGCTACTACTCGGATTAGTGCCAGTGATGAATGGCCATGCTATGCGCCAATTATTAGCTTCATCTGCCATGGCTGGGTTAGAGGTTGGGTTACTCGGCGGTTTCTTTGGCAGCCATCCCGGTATGATGACTCCCATCGTTTTCCTATTATTTTTATACCGCTTTGCGGCCATGTCCCGCGGCAGTTTGTTTCTCTTTGGTGCCAACGGTGTGCTGAGTCTCAGTATCATGCTGCACTTTGCAAGCTATCCCGGCGTTGACTTAAACGACTTAGTTTTCAGTAATTTTTGGGCGACAGCACTGTCGGTGGTTATCGCCTACGCTATGACGGCACTCTGGCCCGATGTGGAACCAAGGGCGGCTTACAAGCCTGGACCTAAGGCGCCACATCGAATGCGCCACGAAGCGTTACTCGGCGCGACCATAGCGACCGCATCATTTCTGGTATTCCAAATATTTGATCTGCGGGATTCGATGTCGGCTCAAGCGACCACTCTTTTGCTATTGTTTCCTATGCATTGGAATGGTGCACTCGACTACGCCCGTAAGCGCGCCATAGGCACCCTGTTGGGGGTGTCGTTTGGGATACTCGTGCAGTTGCTGCTCTATGATTGGTCTGGGTTATTGATGTTAGTTGTCCCCTTGCTGTGGATTGGACTGATGATTTTTAGCCAAGCCCATGTGCGCGAGGCGAATGGCTCTGGCGTGGGTTTTGGTGCTATGACCACGTTAGGGATTTTGTTTGGGCAGTATTTGACCCCAGGTAACGACTTAATCTTCAGTGCTTTATACCGAGTGAGCAGTATTTTAATCGCTATCGTTGGCACGTTGCTTTTATGCTATTTGATACATAAGTTATTGAATCATTTCGAATCGACGCGATTTGGTTATTGAACAGGCCATTAAGTCTTGAAGGCTTGCAGCTTAACCTTGTACAGAGTAAGGTAAATTTATCCCGTTTGAATTGAACAATAAGTGACTCTTAATGAATGTTAAGGCTCATTTATTGGCTGTTTTAAAAATGAGCGGCTGATTTTAAAATGGGTTTAGTGTGTGAGCACAAACATAAATAACAATAACCCCTATGCTTTAGAGCTTAATTCTCTTCAAGGATAGAACATGAAGATTAAAACATTAGTCATAGGCTTAACGCTATGTAGCGGCTATGCCGCTGCCGCCGAGCCTTCTGACAAACAATTGATGAACGTTATGCCACAAGCTGCACAGTTATGTGTGTCTTGCCATGGGGCAGCGGGTGAGGGTATTGAACCACTCGGCCCTCGATTAGCGGGATTATCTAAAGAATATATCTCGACACAATTGCAGCATTTCCAAGCGGGCGTTCGCCAAAACGCGACTATGATGCCGATGGCAATGACGCTCCAAGGTGACGGTATTGAGCAAGTATCGAGCTATTTTTCAGCTAAGCCTGCCAATGACGTCAAGCCTGTTATCCGCGGTGAACAAGTTGTTTTTAATGACGACACCGCCCGTTTAGCCTATCAAGGTGATTGGTCCCGTGGTTTACCAGCCTGCGTGACCTGCCATGGTCCTTCTGCATTAGGTGGCGGCTTATTTCCTCGCTTAGCAGGTCAACAGGCGAGTTATATCAAAACGCAATTATTGGCATGGCAGTCGGGAACACGTAAAGGTGACGTCGATGGCATGATGGGGAGCGTCGCGAATAAGCTCACTGTCGCCGAGATTGATGCGTTAGCCAACTACTTTGCGAATTTAAAATAAGGAGCCGGCCATGAAATATTCCGCAATGTTATTACTGGCCGCGATGGGGTCGTTAACCGTTCAGGCGCAAGCTGAAACTGAGCCAGTACAAGAACGGCCAGATAAGCAAGCTCCGCTGCCTTCTTTCCCTAAGGTCGCAGATCAAACCTATCTTACCCCTAGACCTTTGAGTGCGATTCCCGAAGGCGCCTTTGGTGACAAAGTGCGTTTAGGTTATCAACTGTTTGTGAATACGCAACAGCTGCGTGATAAGTATGTGGGTAATGAGCTTAACTGTACCAATTGCCATATGGATGCAGGCCGTAAAGCCAATGCATCACCCCTTTGGGGTGCGTATTTTGCTTATCCGGCGTATCGTAAAAAAGACAATAAAGTCAGTAGCTTTGAAGAACGCATCCAAGGCTGTTTTAACTATTCGATGAATGGTAAAGCCCCCGCATCAAGTAGCCCTGAGTTAGTGGCGCTTTCTGCCTACGCCTATTGGTTAGGCATGGGCGGCTTGATGGATGAGGCTAATATCAGTGGCCCTGTTCCTGAGATCAGTGATGCTGAGTTAGTCAAAGGTGCTAAGCGGGATGACTTCCCACTACCAGAGGCATTAGCTAAGGCGATGACAGTTGAGCAACGTGCTAACTTGCCGGGTCGAGCTTATCCTGAGATCCCAAAACCCGAACAAGCCTATTCACCTGAACGAGGTAAAGCCGTGTATGTCGCCCATTGCCAAACTTGTCATGGTGTTGATGGGCAAGGTCAAGCCATTGCGGGTGTGTATGCACTACCGCCGCTGTGGGGATCTCAAAGTTATAACTGGGGAGCGGGAATGCACAGGGTCAATACTGCCGCATTTTTCATTTATGAAAACATGCCCTTTGGTAAGAGCATGCAGTTGACGAACCAACAGGCATGGGATGTTGCCGCTTACATCAACTCTCATGAGCGTCCGCAGGACCCACGTAGCAAGGGTGATGTAAAGCAAGCGCAGGAGAAATACCATAATGACAGCGATTACTATGGTCTCGCTGTTGATGGCAAAGTATTAGGCACTGAGTCCTATCCGATTTTTCCTAAGAAGTCATAGTTGAGCCGCTGAGATTAAGCGCTCGTGTGATGTTATAAAGCGAGTGAATAAGTTAGACAGAAAAGCCAGCAAGCATTTAGCTTTGCTGGCTTTTTTATTAATTAGCCCAAGAGTTTAGGCTTGTCATGGCACTTTCTCACCGACACGCAGCTAGTCCATCCGTGGATGCTCGACCGCCCCGTCCATGGGGCGGACGGTCGTCTCGCAAATCACCATGACTCACCTTTCGGACATCAGTGTTAACTGTCGCTTTAAAAGCATACGGAGATTTTCGCTATAAGTGGCTTATTCACTATCTCGAATGTGCAAAACGTATTGAGGGAGTCGAACCCTCTCTACGTTTTCTAAGAAGCTGATTTACGCTGGTTTTTGGTCAAAGGAAACAAACTCTTGTTACACCTTACTGTATTTCCTAAGTAAGAGGAAATACCAAATGATATCCACCTCATTTTTTAACAAGCCAAAATGCTTCTCGGTTAATAAGGACTCGATTTTTCAGGATGAAAAACGTTGATACCATACTGAGGTTAATGCTAACTTATTAGAATAATTAAATTATTTACTCAGCTAATTCCAATGTTCAACTCTATTCGTTGGTTTCTAGTAGAAGAGCGGGTAATACACTGTTAGGTGTTCTTATGAGTATGATGTCGCAGGTGGCAGCATTCTGCAGAGAGGTGTACAAGACGAAACTGCTTTGGACTATTGAATTTGAAGATGAATCTTTATTGCAGTGGTTTGAAGAAGATGGTTCACAGGTACTTCCATTTTGGTCTTCTGAATCCAGAGTAACAAAAGTGATTGAGCTCCTTAAAGATTTTGATAGCGGAGTACCGACTTCAATAGAACTCGATGAATTTGAAGCTGAATGGGTACTTGATTTGGTTGCGTCAAATATACGTATCGGACCAAATTGGACAGGAGAAAATCTTTCGGGTACTACGTTCGAAGCAAATGAAATGATTCGGCGTATCTATCGACAAGGAAAGCAAACTAGTAAAAACACCTAACGAGCGCATTAAGAGGCGGACATAAAAAGCTTGGCTTGTGTACGTTCCTCTCAAATTATAGCCAAGCATTTTGCCCCGTTTATGCGGGCGTTAGCTATACAGGGAGTTCTATGAGCGATCCGCAAAAAACTTGGGAAGAATATTACGCCCGAATCAAAAACAGAAAAATAGATGAAGCAACTCAATTATGGAATGCTGTTGTAAGCTCTGGAGCAAATGAGGAAACAGTTTTCGCTATAGATTTTTCTCATTTTTGTGACGTTTCATCGAAGTTAAATAAATTAGCCCAACAGCTCAGCGAAAACTATGAAATAGAGCTGAGTGAGGTTGACGAAAAAGGGTATCAATTCTTAACTGGTACAACTCGCCCTTATGGTAATGAATTGAGTGAAGAAGACTTCATAAACTGGGTATCTTTTATGTGTGACGTAGCTCAGTCATACACTTGCGTATTTTCAGAGTTTTCGCTGGAAAGTCCAGAGCTTGGTTTAGTATGGTCAAATACAGAATTTGAATCGGAAAAGTATAGTTAACAAGCACATTAAGTGAAGGGACTGCTAAAAGCTTGCTCGATTTTGCTTCGCTATACATTTTAGCAAGCTATTATCAGCCCCTTGTGCGGGTCCTAAAGGATTCCTCGAAATAAATACTTTATCTATTCAACCTTCGAATTAACAACAAAATGAGTTCACCGTGTATGCATCTGTGAACACACTTGCTATAGCACAGGAATGCGGTTCACTGAGCCAAATGAATACATCCAAATATCATTTAAGTTAGATAACTTGATGAATACAACCAATTGAACTTTATTGAAACATCCATTGTTAAATTTAGCGACAGGTATACTTGGGAATTAACGAGATTAAGTACTTGCATGGAAGTGACCGTTGGCGGCAAGGATGCCGTCGTCGAGCCCTCAGGGATGACTCATTTCTAAATCAAAGTTGGCGTGTCACTGGAGTGCAAGTGCTTAATCTTTTGGCAAATCAGAAAAGGACGCTTTACAGTATCTGACCGATAGAGGCATAGAGAATATCAACATAATGTGTCGAGCCTAGGGTAAACAATGACAATTGATACCAACGCAACTGATGATACAGTTATCTTTCTTTGTGGCAAAGCAACTCAACTTGAGTGGCTAAAAACCGTTATGATCGCCATCTCTAAGAATAAATAACCTATGTTATTTACGAGGATATTGATGTCCAAGTCGTTACAAGATTTAAGTGTTACGGAATCACAAATTTGCCCTCTGTGCCAAGGCGCGAATCAATGTGCTGTGATTGTTGGTAAGGGTATTGAGGATTGTTGGTGTACTAAGCAGGTGTTTCCGCCTTTGGCGGTGTTGCAAGCGCAAGCATCAGATTCGCTGCAAGGGGCAATCAGCCCCATTTTACCGTCTGCCGATGCGTGTATTTGCCAAACCTGTCTAAGCAAACTCAAGCAGAGTTTAAGTCAGGGGCTGATTGCAACACAGGATGAAAAAAGCCCATCGAGTGTGAGCGACGGGCTAGGTTATGAGGTGAAATAATCTGTTATAGGTTACTGAAAATATTAAGATTTATCAACATAGTAATCTATACGCACTGTGGTTTGAGCTGACACTGGTTTGCCATTGTCAAACTTAGGGGCATAACGCCATTCTTCGATCATTTTTAGTGTGGATTTCTCAAATAGCACACCGCCTTTGGATTCGAGCACTTCAGGGTTTTTCACAAATCCCATCTCATCAACAGTGAAGTTAAGGGTTACATAGCCGCTTTTACGTTGTAGGAGGTAGGACTTGGGGTATTTTGGTACCGTACGAAACAGCGGTTGTTGCTCCTGAGTGTCGGCCCAGGGGCTCATCTTGCCGATAGCAATACAGTGAGCGGTGGATTCGTCACGTTTTCCTTGACGCTCATAGAGTTCCACTAAATAAGCGTGGGCACTTAAGGCATAGGGATGGCTAAAGTTAAGGGCTTCAAACTGCTTAACGACTTCTAAAAGCAATGGAATCGCCTTGTCATCATGCTTTTCTGCATACTCAACGGCACCCACCACATAGGTTGCCTTGACTCTGTCTATGGCGTTCTCTGGTAAAATCTCTTTATAAATATCATAGGCATCGAAGGCATAGCTTCTTACGCTTTTGGTGTATAGCTCTGTATTTGATAAGCGGTTGAAGGCGGCCATTTTTACATCGGCGAGCAGTTTCTTTTTATCGGATTTTTCAGCAATTGCGATAGCAGTAAGCAAATCATTTTTCGCATCTTTGGCTTCAACGGCGGTTTGTGCAGCACCCAGTAAGGGATCGATAAGCTCAAGCGCTTCTTTGCCATAATGAACTTTATAGTTAGCCAGAGCGAGTTGATACAATTCATTCGCCTTAGCCGTTTTTGGCAGATTATTTTCTGTAAATGGGTAAGGTGCAACTTGCTTTTCTATCGCGCAGGCCCAGTTCATGGCTAGGTTAGCTAAGTCGACGCTGTCTTTGGCATATTGAGCTTCGCCGAGTTGATAAGCGGTTTTTGCGCTCGCTTCAATATTTGCAGCATCGCCTTTTTCTACGGCAGCTTGATAGTCACTATAGGCTTTGGTAAAGCTATTTTCTGAGGCATGCACGCTAAGAGAAGTGCCTAAAGTGAGGGCAAGAAGACAGGCGATTGGCAGCATTTTTCCGTGCGACATTCTATATATCCTTATTATTGATGAATTTAGATGATACATAGGTGTACATTTCGAGGCAAGTTAGTTTGGATTTTGTTAATGATGCTTGTGGTGAATGCAGATAACTGAGCACTGAGAACTGAGATTGAAAATAAGCGAGCCCAGCTGAAACTGAGTTCGCTTATTTATCAGTGTTTTGTCGTTTTACTCGCCGCAATCACTTAGTAGTGAAAGTCACGGCGAACTGTCCAAGCGCGCCGTATTCAAATTTGCAGATCTGTGCCAATGGCAGATCGAGGACGCCAGCGTAAGAGCCTGTGATCACATATTGCCCTTGAGTTAAGCTAATGCCTTGGGCGGATAAAAAGTTAACTAACCAGTAGAGTCCCGCCTTAGGGAAACCGTTAGGATGAATGGCGGATTTTTGCAGTGTGTCGCTTTGCTGGTGCTCGCCATTGGCAATATCAACGCTGAGTTCAAAACAGCTCGTCTCTAAACCTTCTTGCGGATTAAGCACTGGCCCTAACCACAGTCCTTGATTGACTAAGCCATCGGCGAGGGCATCAAAATGCGTCGCTTCACTGGGTGTGTGGTAGCGGCTTTTGATCAATTCCAAGGCTAAGCGTGTGTGGCCTAAGGCCTCGTCGATTTCAGCCTCTGTGTAAGGCGTGCTTCTTGGCGGTAAATCGCGAGCAATCTCGAAGGCGAGTTCGGGTTCGACTCGGGCCAGGCCTTTAGTCGATGGATAGAGTGGGCAAGTGGTCGATTGTTGATATACATCATCTTGATAAATAGGCGCTACGACGGTTTTTTCCGCCGTTGGTAATAGGCATTTCCACGCCGCGATAGGATTGTTATCGCTTGCTTTAAATATTTCTGCTACGGCTTGTTGAATAGCGAAGGCCTGTTCGAAGCTGGTTGGCCTCAGTTCTGGGATCAGTAAATCGCCGCTCGTGCCTGCTGCGCGGCGCTCGGCTAATTCTTTGGCTGCGGTATTAATATGCGTTTTAACTTGTTCGATCGTGGCGGTAGATAACATTAACTTTCCTATTTAAAGCGTTAGCTTAAAAAGAAGTGGCCTAGAGAGTGTGTGACAGAAGCCATTTTTATGGGCCAAATATACTCGGTTATTGGCAACGCGGGAAATGCCAATGTTGGCTTTCGGGGTAAATCTGCTGCAGTTGAATCAAGAGTGCGGCCAATATTCCAATTATCGTAAGATGTTGAAACTTGCCTCACATAAGTGTCAGCTAAAGTATCCAATCTAACGCGAATGTTTCCATGCTGATCCGCTAGATATTGTGTTGGCTCAGTGCCAGAATGGCTGTCCATTTTGCGGTTTCTACTGGACTCCTCCGTGAACCTTAGCCATAACGCCCCTCAGGCAAATAATCATGCTCAGCTTGGGCTCCTGTTCATCTCAGTTGCGGTTTTATTTTGGGGCATGTTACCGATAGCATTAAAGCTCTCTGCGGCCTTTATTGATCCCGTAACTCTTACTTGGTTTCGTTTTCTGGTCGCGCTTTTAGTCAGCATAGTGATCCAATGGAGTGCAGGTAGTCTTAAGCAATTTGCAGCACTCGATGCCAAAGTTTGGTTAAGGTTAGTGCTTGCTGGCATCTTCTTGATGCTCAATTATGTGTCTTTTGTTTACTCACTCGATTACCTCGCACCCGGCGCCGCCCAACTTAATTTCCAGACTTCACCCTTTTTCCTCGCGTTTGGTGGTGTGTTGTTTTTTAAGGAACGGCTTAATGCAGTGCAACTCAGCTGTTTTGCAACCTTAGCTTTAGGTATGTTGATGTTTTTCCATCCTAATTTAAATTTTTCTGGGGCTAATAATCATCAGGTTTGGATTGGGGTGATGATCATCCAGTTCTCAGCACTGTCGTGGACTAGCTATGCCTTATTGCAAAAATCCTTACTGAATCGTTTGTCGCCCGCGAACGTGCTCTTAGTGATCTATGGCTTAGGTATTTTCGTAATGGCTCCCTTTAGCGACTTTAGTCAGTTTGTCCGTATGGACAGCTTCGATTGGCAGATAGCACTGTTTTGCGCCGCCAATACCTTGATCGCCTATGGCTGTTTTGGCCAGTCGATGAAGTACTGGCCGACGGCGCAGGTCAGTGCCATGTTGGCCCTAACGCCAGTATTTAGCTTTAGTGCCACGGCGTTAGTGGTGAGCCTTGGCTGGTGGCCAGAAGTATTCCGCGCTGATGAATTAGATGGTTTATCTCTGCTGGGGATTGGCGTGATTATTGTGTCTGTGATGGTGGTGCAATTGCTGCCTATGTACCGTAATCGTCAGGCGAAGCGTTTGCAGGCTGTCTAACGCAGACATTTTATCTATGGGAAAGGCCAGTGATCACTAGACTCAGCGAATTAAAACTTCAGGATATCCGTGGTGTCATCTTCGATCTCGACGGCACCTTAGCGCATTCTAATCCCGATTTTGCTGGGCTGCGGCGTGAGTTGGGGATTCATTCTGGTACAGATATCTTGGCCCATGTCGAGAGTCTGAGTACTGATGAAGAACGGGCTCTGGCGCTGGAAATCGTCCATGAGTACGAAAGACAAAGTTCACTCAAGGCCAGCTGGATTGATGGCGCGAGGGAGCTTATCGAATACCTACGGGCCAAGTCACTGCCCTTGGCTATTTTGACTCGCAATATGCCAGAAGCGGCGCAAATCACTATCGATAAACTCGGCATAGATATCGCATTAGTATTAACGCGCTACGATGCGCAGCCTAAGCCGCATCCCGAAGGTATTCATCTTATTTGCCAGCAGTGGCAACTCGCCCCCGCAGATATCTTGTATGTGGGCGATTATCTGTTTGATCTGCAAACTGCGCGCAATGCGGGTAGTCACTGTGCCCTCTATTGTCCTGAAACCATTCCCGATTATGCCCAAGCGGCTGATTTACTGGTCTCTTGCTACCACAGCCTGATTAAAGCATGGCCTAAATAATTTATGCTTATGCGGTTAACCTGTTTAGCCGCATATATCTCAATTAACTCCTGTGACTACTTAGGTAATTGCTTACAAAGGTCATCAAATAGTGCAAAACTTTCCGTTAGCACCGTTTGTAATTGATCTTCGTTATAGCACCATGGCTGATGTTGTGTACGCCAGTCGTTATCCCAGTCAATCTCTTCACCTCGCGCTAAGCGCTCCGCCACGGCAATATTTTGATAAGAGCCGCCGCCGATGCGTTTATCTTCACGCCATAGGTTAAAACGGAAGGTAACCCACTGCTGCATCTCCATCATAAGCGTCATATGAGGGTAGGCGAACTTTTTCGCATTTAGCATGAAATATCCCCCCTCGCTTGTATAAAAACGAATCGGATATGGAAACTGGGCAACCAGTGCTTGTTGACGCTCGGACGGTACCTTAGGATTAAAATCGCCAGGAAGTTTAGGAAAGCGTGCCAACATAGAGGCATAGCGTTCGGCAAAATTGACCTCTGTAGCTATCGTTATCACAGGTTGTGACACTTCACTTAGGATAAAATTGTGTTGTTGCTCAGTTAACATATCGTCACTCATCTTGACTGTTTATGGTGTTATTTCCGCGGCAGTTAAAAACTAATATCAAATATTTCAATTGATTAAAAATATTCGGTCAATATCAAAATCGCTTTTGTCGCTACGGCCTAGCTAAGAGTCAAAAGATATTTAGCGGTTACTTTGTGTATCCAGCTTATCTTGTTTAAGCCCAAGCCGAATACTGTCGAGTAATGCCACTAACCAGCAGAGCAAAAAGCCATAGAGCAGCTCATTGGCATTGGCAATTGTGGTCTGGGTTTGTTGCGTGATTTCGGCAGAAATCACGCCGATATCAAGCGGTAAGGTGCCGTTTTGAATATCTAATGCGATCACTTGTGCCACTTGATAGATTTGCATGAGCAACAGCACAAGACTCACGACCGCTAAGCTAAAAAATACCAGTGCCGAGCGTTTATGTTTTAGGTAAAAATGGCCGCTGCCGGGGGCGACAAAGGCGGATAACAGGCCGGCGTTAAAGGCTTTTTTCATCGAAATACACTAGATGCGTTGCTAAAGACTAAGTCGACACTAATAGACATGTTGGCTTAACTGCAAGTTAATTTGCCATTGCGACTAACATTCCAATAAAGCCCGCAAACAGAGTGCAACCGACAAGTACCATGATTAATAAAGTTTTATCTTTGTGGCATGACTTAGCGAGTTCGGGCAGTGCCGAGGTAAATGGGGAAGTGATCAGTGCTAAAAAATCCATTTTATATCCTTAAACTAGGCGTTCTTGCACTGACTATATCAGCTTGAAATATCAACTGGCCAGTGTGCTTTGAGCTAGTGCGATGTTAAGACAACAAAAAAGGAGCCTAGGCTCCTTTTTTAGTCTCTAGCTTAAGCTAGATTAGTCTTCACGTGGTTTACGTGGCTTACGCTCACCGGCAGGTTTGTCTGCACGAGGTTTGCGGTCAGCAAATGGCTTGTCACCAGTAGACGCAGCGCGAGGCTTACGATCACCCGCTGGGCGGTCACCTGTTGGACGATCGCCACGTGGTTTACGGTCACCAGCAGGACGGTCTGAACGAGCACTACGGCCTGAATCAACAAATACTTGATCGCCAGCTTCGCGGATGTTCAATGGCTTGCCACAAACACGTACTTTACGTAGGTGCTGTAACACGTCTTTTGGCATGCCGTCTGGCAGGTCAACAGTGGTCACTGCATCGTAAAGTTGGATTGCGCCAATGTAACGGCTGTCGATGTTAGCTTCGTTCGCGATAGCACCAACGATGTTACCCACACCTACACCATTCTCACGACCTACGTCGATCACGTAACGGCACATTTTCAAATCTGGGTTGTCTTTCAACGCTTCAGCTGAGCCTAAGCTTGCTGGCATTGGACGCGGTTCGCGACTTCTGCGTTCACCACGCTCACCACCACGGTCATTACGATCACTTCCGCGGTCGCTACGTTCAGTGCGCTCACTGCGTTCATCACGAACACGTTCTTGAATGGCTGGCAATTGCAAAGGACGTTCTTGCTGAACTTGCTGTAATAATGCAGCGGCTAGCAGATCTGTATCGACTTCTAACTGTTGGCATAATTGAGCAACAGCTTCTTTCATGAAATCTAAATCGCCGTTGATTGTTTCAGCCAATTGCTCACCTAAGCGAGACAGACGACGTTCTGCAACTGTCTCTGGGCTTGGGATTTTCATTGGTGAAATACGGCTGTTAGTTGAGCGTTCGATAGTGCGCAGCATGCGCATTTCACGGCTAGTCACAAACAGGATCGCCATACCAGTACGGCCAGCACGGCCTGTACGGCCAATACGGTGTACATAAGCTTCGGCATCATACGGAATATCGTAGTTCACAACGTGACCGATACGCTCAACGTCAAGACCACGGGCCGCAACGTCAGTCGCGATCAGAATGTCTAACTTGCCACGTTTCAGTTGATCAACTGCACGCTCACGGGCTTGCTGGTTCATGTCACCGTGTAGTGGTGATGAAGCATAACCGCGGGCTTCTAACTTTTCAGCTAACTCAACACATGAGTTACGAGTACGGACGAATATGATCACACCTTCAGTGTTTTCAACTTCTAATACACGTACTAAGGCTTCAAGTTTGTTGTGTTGTGATACTTGTACGAAACGCTGTTCGATTGACTCAACCGTAGTTTGGCTTGATTCGATACGAACATGTACAGGATTACGTAAGTGCTGGTTAGCAACACGCTTAATTTGCTCTGGCATAGTGGCAGAGAATAACGCCAGTTGGCGTTCGCTTGGCGTGTGCTCAAGGATCCATTCGATATCATCGATGAAGCCCATTTTTAACATTTCATCGGCTTCATCGAGCACTAAAGCTTGTAATGAGTCGAGTTTCAAGGTGCCGCGACGCATATGGTCCATAACACGACCTGGCGTACCAACGATAACTTGTGGGCCGCGTTTCAGGGCATTCAACTGTTGTTGCATGCTTTGGCCGCCGTAAATTGGAAGAACGTGGAAATTCTTCATAAATTTGGCATAGCTACTGAACGCTTCAGCAACCTGCACGGCTAATTCACGTGTTGGTGCTAATACTAAAATTTGCGGTGTCGTTTGGCTGGTAACTTTGTTTAATAGTGGTAACGCGAAGGCGCCAGTTTTACCTGTACCTGTTTGCGCTTGACCTAAAATATCTTTGCCAGCCATAAGTGGATCGATACTGGCTGATTGGATTGGCGTTGGTTTTTCATAACCTAGCTCGTCAAGAGCACGCAACAAATTCTCGGATAGGCCGAGTTCACGGAAAGTTCTTTCATCGGATGACATTGGGTTGTAGCCTTGTGGATGCGCGCGCGAAATGGCGCTAAAGTTTCACAGACAGAAAATCAACCCCGTGTCGATTTCCCGCGAACGACGGATTATAGCAGCATGGCGGCCACTTTACCAATCAGAGTCACGCTATTTAACCTGTTTTCTGCATTTTTTTCGCTAAAACTGAGCAAGAAACGCGCCACTTCCCATTAATTCTTTAAATATTCAACATTTAATTGAAGTAACTCGAATGCTGACTCTGTCACTGCCGCAAGAAAAGTGATGTCGATTGTCGCGACGGTATCCTCTGGTGTGTGATATTGGGGATGGGTCGGCACACCAAAATACAGCCAAGGGATATTCGCTTTGTGGAAGGGGTAATGATCCGACGCCCGCAGCCAATCGGTACTTTGTATGCTTCGACCAACGGGTTTAGGGTGCGTGAGCTTAATGCAAAGTCGGTTCTGTTGATTCAGTAGGGGTTTAAATTGATTGAACTGAGTGAAGTTTCGACTGCCTTCGAGGTAAATCCCATAGGGCCTGCCGGGGTGACTCACCATATCTAAATTCAACATCAGCTCAAAAGTCGCTTCTGGCAGGCGGGTTTTGAGTTGCTCTACCAAGGCGATACTGCCATAGAGCCCGGGTTCTTCGGCATCGGTTGCCACAAACATCAGGTTTACCTTAGGCAAGGTATTGGGTTGTAGGGCAAATTGCTGTTGCCAATGTTTGGCAATGGCGAGCATAGCAGCGACGCCCGAGGCGTTATCATCAGCGCCGTGGTAAATCTTGCTGCCGCTCATGCCTAAGTGATCATAGTGGGCGACGATAATGCGCCATCGATTCGTCGGTTCTGCCGTCATCACGGTGGCGACCACGTTGGCGCCAGTTTCTTGGGTGAAGAAGGTTTTATATTCAAAGGGCACGATAAAGTCCGCTCCCCAAGGCTGTAAACCTAGCCCCTGAAATTGCTGCTTTATATAGTCACGACTTTTTGCCGCACCTTGAGTTTGGGTTTTGCGGCCTTCAAATTCATCCGAGCTTAATACTGTGACTGTCGCTTGTAACTCTGTGGGCTCGGCCCAAGTGAGTTTTAGCTCAGTGCGTGCACAAGTTTCGGTTGAGTTAGCGCAACCAGTGAGGGTCGTTGCAACAACGCAGGCCAGTGCTAATAAGCCAAGTCTTTGGGATTGATGTCTTATAAGGTGCGTGATCTTGAACTTGGCGAGCAGCTGACCGATACGACTGTGGTTGAATAGAGTCGATGCGCTTAGGTTTATGTCGCTTAGGTTTTTACTTAAAAGTGATTGATACTGCCTCGGTAATATAAGGTGAGTCACTGGGGACTGAGTGCTATCACGCATGGACATTCCTTATCGCTGAAGCCTTCGCCAGAAGATGAATATCATCTTTGCCTAAATCCGATTCTAATTCAATGAGATCTATATGTATGCGATAGCTTAAGCATATTGGATTGCTGAGCGAAAAAAAGCGCAGTGCTTAGGGCGACTGCGCTTTTATTATTCAGACCAACTGCGGCATGAGCCGAATGTTAAGCCTTAGCTTTATTGGCCTTTGCCAGCTCGATATCCCGTTTTAGCAGTGGCTTTAAGAAGCGTGCCGTGTGGGAGGTTGGATGCTCGGCGACTTCTTCCGGCGTGCCTGTGGCTAAAATCATACCGCCACCACCGCCACCTTCTGGGCCTAAGTCGATAATCCAGTCTGCGGTTTTGATCACATCCAGATTATGCTCAATCACCACAATCGTGTTGCCGTGGGATTTGAGACGATGCAACACGTCGAGCAGCAATTGAATATCGGCAAAATGTAAACCCGTGGTCGGTTCATCCAAGATATACAAGGTTTGGCCCGTGTCACGTTTGGACAGCTCTTTGGCAAGTTTCACCCTTTGGGCTTCGCCGCCCGAAAGTGTGGTTGCACTTTGGCCGAGACGCACATAGGACAAACCCACATCCATCAAGGTTTGTAGCTTACGGGCAATGGCAGGTACGGCATCGAAGAACTGACGCGCATCTTCCACTGTCATCTGCAGTACTTCGTGAATATTCTTGCCTTTATAGCGTACTTCTAAGGTTTCGCGGTTGTAGCGCTTACCTTTACAAGAATCACAGGGCACATACACATCGGGTAGGAAGTGCATTTCTACCTTGATCAAGCCGTCGCCTTGGCAAGCCTCACAGCGTCCACCTTTTACGTTAAAGGAGAAACGGCCGACTTGATAACCGCGAGTGCGTGACTCTTGGGTTCCGGCAAAAATCTCGCGAATTGGGGTAAAGATGCCCGTATAAGTGGCCGGATTTGAGCGCGGTGTGCGGCCAATCGGGCTTTGGTCGATATCGACCACTTTGTCGCACAGTTCCATCCCTTCGATACGATCATAGGGTGAAGGCTCATCCACTGTCGCCCCGTTGAGCATTCTATGGGCGATCTTGAAGAAGGTATCGTTGATTAAGGTCGATTTACCCGAACCCGATACGCCTGTTACACAGGTGAAGAGGCCAATGGGAATGGTTAAATCCACATTGCGCAAGTTGTTGCCGCGTGCGCCAAACAATTGAATGACTTGGTTTTTGTCGAAGGGAATGCGCGGCGTATCGATATGAATGCTGCGCTTACCGGAAATATACTGGCCAGTGACCGATTCTTCACAGGCGATGATCTTCTCAATCGGACCGTCACAAATGACTTCGCCGCCGTGTACACCTGCGCCTGGACCAATATCGATCACGTGATCCGCCATACGGATCGCATCTTCGTCATGCTCAACCACAATCACAGTGTTGCCCAAATCCCGCAGGTGGATCAGGGTTTGCAGCAGACGCTCGTTATCCCTTTGATGCAGACCAATTGAGGGTTCGTCGAGCACATACATCACGCCGACGAGCCCTGCACCGATTTGGCTGGCGAGTCGAATACGTTGGGCTTCACCACCGGAGAGGGTTTCTGCCGAGCGTGATAGGCTCAAATAATTGAGGCCCACGTTCACGAGGAAACCTAAGCGATCGCGGATTTCCTTTAAAATCTTCTCGGCGATCTGCGCCTTTTGGCCGCTAAACTCGACTTTCTCGAAGTAGTCCAAGGCTTCGCCAATCGACCAAGTGGTGAGTTGTGGCAGGTTGATATCACCTAAAAACACGTTACGTGCTTCTTCGCGTAAGCGCGAACCACCACAGCTTTGACAAGCTTGGGTATTGATAAACTTGGCTAATTCGTCACGTACCGAGTTGCTTTCGGTTTCGCGATAGCGCCTGTCCATGTTGTTTAGAATGCCTTCGAAGGGGTGATTACGCACCACCACATCACCGCGGTCATTAATGTATTTAAAGGCAATACTTTCTTTACCTGAGCCGTAAAGTACGATTTTGCGGACTTTTTCGCTAAGCTGCTCGTAGGGCACTTCGACATCGAACTTATAGTGTTCGGCGAGTGAGCTAAGCATTTGGAAATAGTAGAAGTTGCGCCTATCCCAGCCGCGAATCGCACCGCCCGCCAGTGACAGCTCGGTATTGGTGATCACTCGCTCAGGATCGAAAAATTGTTGTACCCCTAAACCATCACAGGTTTGGCACGCGCCAGCGGGATTGTTAAAGGAGAAGATCCTTGGCTCTAATTCCGCCATCGAATAACCGCAGTGCGGGCAGGCGAAGTTGGCCGAGAAGATCAGTTCTTCGCCTTTGGATTTACCAGTACCCGTGTCGTCTTCCATGCTGGCAACGGTCGCTATGCCGCCGGAGAGTTCCAGCGCAGTTTCGAAGGATTCCGCTAAGCGTTGCTTGATATCGTCACGCACTTTAAAACGGTCGACGACCACTTCAATCGTGTGTTTAACGTGTAAGTCTAAGGTTGGCGGATCGGTTAAGTCACACACTTCACCGTCGATACGAGCGCGGATATAACCCTGCGCTGATAGACCTTCGAGCAATTTAACGTGTTCACCCTTACGGGCGTTGACTACAGGTGCGAGCAGCATCAAGCGGCTGTCTTGGGGCATTTCCAACACTTTATCGACCATTTGGCTGACGGTTTGTGCCGCCAAGGGTTGATTATGTGTCGGACAACGCGGCTCACCCACGCGGGCAAACATCAAGCGCAGGTAATCATAAATTTCGGTAATCGTGCCCACGGTCGAACGTGGGTTATGGGAGGTGGATTTTTGCTCTATGGATATCGCCGGGCTTAAGCCTTCGATATGGTCCACATCGGGCTTTTCCATTAAACTCAAAAATTGGCGAGCATAGGCAGATAGGGACTCGACATAACGTCGCTGGCCCTCGGCATATAAAGTATCGAAAGCGAGGGAGGATTTGCCAGATCCCGATAAGCCCGTGATGACAATCAGTTTATCCCTTGGGATAGTCAGGTTGATATTCTTGAGATTGTGGGTGCGTGCGCCGCGTATTTCAATCTTATCCATCTATCGCTCTAATGCCATATGCTTAAAAAAATGAGCACAAGTATCGCACAGTTCCGCCGCTGAGTTTAGTTGATTCTGTGATCTGCACCAATCCTAGGGCTGGCACTGGCTTTAAGTCGGCCTGCTTTGCGGGATGTTGTGGATGGAATGGATTAACTAAGATTAATACTGTTGTTGCGCACTGACTCACAGGACAATTGTGAACACTATGTTAGACTCATACCCCTGTGCCTGAGCGTTAAAAATAAAGATTTTAACTCAGACATAGTCAATATAGGTCCGTGATAAACGGGATAAAAGCTAAGTGTATAGTCAGTGGTTTAGGCCACTATTTCCTTTTGAGCAAATCCTTTTGGGTGTGGTAACATGCGCCCCTTAAAAGACTTCAATCCAGGGCAAAATCATGGGTAACAACGGACTTTCGGGTACTGAGAAAAAAGTCGCGTTTTCTTTAGCCAGTGTATTTGGTTTGCGCATGATGGGCTTGTTTATGATCATGCCCGTCTTTGCACTTTATGGTCAGCATCTCGAAGGCTTTTCGCCTCTGTGGGTGGGTATTGCTATCGGCGCCTATGGCCTGACTCAAGCCGTGCTGCAAATCCCCATGGGGATTTTATCTGACAAATATGGTCGCAAGCCGATTATTCTCGGTGGCTTAGTGTTGTTTGCTATTGGTAGTGTTATCGCTGCTAACGCAGATACGATTTATGGCGTTGTCTTTGGTCGAGCTGTACAGGGTATGGGTGCGATTGCCGCTGCCGTGCTGGCGCTGGCCGCGGATTTAACCCGCGACGAGCAGCGCACTAAGGTGATGGCGATTATTGGCATGTGTATCGGGTTATCTTTTGCCCTGTCTTTGCTAATGGGGCCTATCGTCGCGCAACATCTTGGGTTGACTGGATTGTTTTGGTTAACGGCGGTATTGGCTATTGTCGGTATGCTGTTGATCCAGTTTTTAGTGCCTAATCCCATCACTCAGGCGCCGAAGGGAGACACTCTCGCAACGCCCGCTAAGCTCAAACGTATGTTCCTCGAGCCGCAATTATTTAGGCTTAACGCTGGGATTTTTATTCTGCATTTAGTGTTAACCGCGGTATTTGTGGCTTTGCCGCTGGATCTGGTGGATGCGGGGCTCGTGAAAGAAAAACACTGGATGCTGTATTTTCCCGCTTTTGTGGGAGCGTTTATTTTGATGGTGCCGTTAATCATCATAGGGGTTAAGCGCAAAAATACTAAGGCGATGTTCCAAATTGCCCTCGTGATCATGATAGTGGCATTGCTGTCGATGGCCGCATTTGCGAGCAATCTCTGGGTATTGAGTTTTGCTGTGGTGCTCTTCTTTACTGGGTTTAACTATTTAGAAGCCTCACTGCCAAGTTTGATTGCCAAATTTTGCCCCGTCGGCGAAAAAGGCTCGGCCATGGGCGTGTATTCTACTAGCCAGTTTTTAGGGGCTTTTTGTGGTGGTATGCTCGGTGGCGGTGCTTTCCAGCTCGTGGGCGCAGTCGGGGTATTTATTGTTGCCGTGATCTTAATGTCTATTTGGTTATTCCTGACATTAGGCATGCAAAATCCTGTGCTGTTAAAGAGTTACACCTTAGAAGCTGAAGTGAAAGACAAGGCGCAAGCGCGCGATATGGCAACCCAGTTATCCCAATTAATGGGCGTTGTTGAAGCCATAGTCGTGCTGGACGAGAAAGTAGCTTATCTCAAAGTAGACGAGCATTTCGATTTAAGAGAAGCACGAGCTGTGTTAGGCTCTGCTCAATAATATCTGGTCTGCCGTGTGGTATTTGGGGAAGCTGATTTTCCTCTATGGCAATAAAGATAAACAACATACTGAATTAATAGATTATTTAAAGAATCGCAGGAGATTTCAATGGCCAGTCGTGGTGTTAACAAGGTAATTTTGGTTGGCAATTTGGGACAAGATCCAGAAGTGCGTTATATGCCAAACGGTAATGCAGTCGCAAACATCACAGTAGCGACTAGCGAATCGTGGAAAGACCAACAGGGTCAACAGCAAGAGCGCACTGAATGGCACCGTGTGGTTCTGTTCGGAAAATTAGCTGAAATTACCGGTGAATACCTGCGTAAAGGTTCACAGGTTTACCTTGAAGGTAAACTGCAAACTCGTAAGTGGAAAGACCAAAGTGGTCAAGACCGTTACAGCACTGAAGTAGTTATCGACCAAAGCGGTAGCATGCAAATGCTAGGTAGCCGTGGTCAAGGTGGACAAGCACAAGGCGCGCCAATGGGCGGCATGCCACAAAACGCAGGTTATCAATCTGCACCACAACAAGCCGCGCCTGCGCAAAATCAATATGCGCCAGCGCCTCAAGCAGCACCTGCTTACCAAGCGCCAGCTCAGCAACAATATGCTCCGCCAGCACCTGCCCAGCAGCAAGGTTATGGTCAGCCACAGGCTCAACAACCACAACAAGGTGGTTATGCGCCTAAGCCACAAGCCGCTCCAGCGCCAGCTTATCAAGCGCCTGCAGCACCGGCACAGCGTCCAGCGCCACAACCACAGCAAAACTTCACTCCAGATTT
The DNA here is from genome assembly GCF_025654245.1 of Shewanella sp. SM29. Classification (NCBI taxonomy): domain Bacteria; kingdom Pseudomonadati; phylum Pseudomonadota; class Gammaproteobacteria; order Alteromonadales; family Shewanellaceae; genus Shewanella; species Shewanella sp. SM29. The sequence goes on along the minus strand of NZ_JAKKRN010000018.1, from coordinate 30,091 downwards.
GGATGATGGCTGGGATGACGATATTCCGTTCTAATTTGGAACGTATCGAAGCATAAAGACGGTATCGTCTTAAATAAGCAAAGCCACGCGAGTCGTGGCTTTGTTGTTTCTTGTCTTTATGTTTTTAAGTTTTGTGCTGTGAGGCCGTAGGCGAGGTTGTTAAACCCTTCACCTCGCTTGCTCACATAACGATACGTTTGAGATAGAAACTTAGAACGTATAATCGAAGTTATAACGCATGCCTAGCATGATCTGGTCATTGGTTTCGCGGTATTCAAAATCTGTTTTTTGATATTCGATGAAGGTGCTGAATTTCGGTGTTTTATGCCATTCCAGCGTAGTGTTATAGGCATTGTATTTCGCGGAGGTGATGTCATTGTCGCCATCGTCATATCTGGACACGCCTAGCTTGATTTTATAGCTGTCAGTGATGGGATAGCTTGCAACTACATCCAGTGTTGAACCATCCAATGTAGTGCCATCGACGCTGTCTTTTTCAATGTTTTGATAGGCTGCGGCGAGGAACAGAGAATTGAAATTTTTCGCTAGGGTTACACCGAATGTATTTTCATCCTTGTTGTCCTCTAACTCTTTATTATAAAAAGCCGCGGCAATGTAGATGAAGTCGGTTTTATAACGGATACCCGTGTTAACGAAGTCACTGCCGCCACTGCCTTTATTGCCGTCGAATTGTGCATCGGCCGAAAATAACAGGTCGCCAAACTCTTTACGATAGGTCACGAGATTATTGAGCCTGAATGGGCTCGCACTGTCATAGGCCAGAGGCGTTCCTGAGCGGTTAAAGATATCAACGGGATCGGAAATCATTTCCTGCGTGACGGCTTGTTTACCTATGGCAACGCTACCAAAAAATCCCTTTAATCCGACATAGGCTTTACGTGCATCGCCAAAGTCGCCGTCATCTTTGATATCGACCTTAAATTCCCCCTTCGCAAACCCGACTAAGCCATTGCCAAGCTGGTGTTCTGCGGCAAAGCCAATTCGCGAGTTCGCATCGCCTACATCCCACACATCGTCCGAGTTAGTGTGGGTCAGGCCGAAGGTTGGGCGTAAAGAACCATAAAAATTAAACTGGGTATCAGATGGCACTGATGGCTCATTTTCTTGAGCTTCGAGCATGGCGAGTCTCTGCTGAATTTGTTGTAACTCAGTGCGTAATTCGTCATTGGTTTCTGCTGTATTATTGGCTTGAACGGCAAAAATAGGTGTGGCAAAGCTCAGCACAAGTATGGCTGATGTAAGTTTAGACGGTTTCATTTATGTTTCCTTACATAACAACTACTCGCGTTACGCTAATGGATTTTGTTGCCGATTGAGCTGTATCGCTAGTAGTAAGGATTTGCACTTGTGATAGTGCTGGGGAGGCGCCTAGCTAAGAAATTAGGCTTCGTATCTCAGCAGCTGACAGATAAAAGCTGTCAGCTGGTTTTGGAAAGGTGCAATCCTATCAATCCCGCCAAAACAGCGGGACGTTAGAGGGAGGATTAGAGTATGGTCGCGGCCATTTTGCGGCGCAGGTAAGCGATTTGCTGCATGTGTGGCAAATCTTTGGGACAGTTATCTTGGCAGCCGAGTAGCGTCATACAGCCAAATACGCCATCTTGATTGCCAATCACATGGTAGAAATCATCCGCGCTGCGGCTGTCTCTGCTATCCATTTCAAAGCGGGCGATTTTCATCATGCCAACCGCGCCGACAAAGGTGTCACGCATTTGTTTGGTGGCGCAGGCCGACACGCAAACGCCACATTCGACGCAGCGTTCTAGCTCATAGATCCGTGCGGCTTCTTCGGGTGCCATTGGATTTTCGAGGCGATGAATGTCCTGATCATCGGGTCTAGGGTGCAGCCACAGTTTTAAGCGTTCGGCTAATTCACGCATAAATTTACCCGTGTTCACCGATAAGTCGCCAATCAGCTCGAAGCCGGGCAGCGGCATTAGGGTGATTTCGCCATTAGGATAATTTGCCGTTAACGTGCGACAGGCAAGCGTGGGGAAACCATTGATCACCATGGCGCAACTGCCACAGATGCCCGCGCGGCAGACAAAGTCGAACTGCAGTGACGGGTCTTGTAGCTCACGTAGTTGATTTAAGGCGATAAATACTGTCATGCCCGGTGTTTCAGTCAACTGATAACGTTCCATCTTTGGCTTGTCTTGGCCATCTTGCGGATCGTAGCGAAAGATATTAAAGCTGATTTGACGGCTCATAGTGGTTTGTTTCCTACCGGTTGGGCTGGAGTGATCGCTAAGGTATCGCTGAGGCGTTCATTAGGAGCCTGCAGGTGGCTTGGCAGCTCGTATGGCATCAGGGCTCGCTGCAGTGTGTTTCTATCGGGATCATCACCTAAGCTCGCGAGCACTTGATTGATTTCTTGTACGCGTTTTTCGGTATCTGGATGGGCGATAGTATTATCGTTACCGTAGCCACGGTATCCCGGTGGTAGCTCCATTTTCATCACATCTAGCGCTTCATAACGCAGTACTGGTTCAAGTGATTCGGCATCTGGCCAAGTTGCCAGTGTGCGGTTGAGCCAATCTTTATCATTGCGTTGTGGGTAATCTTCCCGTGAATGGGCGCCGCGGCTTTCAGTGCGAGCCTCTGCGCCACAGGCGACGGTTAGGGCCACTTTCAACATACGGGTGACGCGTAGCGCTTCGACTAACTCAGGATTGGCGTGACGTTTTTTACATTTAAGGCCAAGATTTTTTGCCCGCAGCAGTAAGTCTTTCAAGCCTTTGATGGCTTTATCTAACTCGGGTCCATTACGGAAGATCCCGACGTAGTTCATCATGATGCGTTGCATTTCTTTCTTTATTTGGAAGGGGTTTTCTGTGCCGTTGCCTTCGATCAGTCCATCGATTTCTTGCTGCAATTTATCGATGAATTTTTGAGTCAGCGCTGTATCAATTTCTAAGTCGTTATTCTGACAAAAATCAGCGACATATTTGCCGATGATCATTCCGCCGACCACAGTTTCTGCCACCGAATTACCGCCTAAACGGTTAAAACCATGCATGTCCCAACAGGCCGCTTCTCCGACACTGAACAGCCCTTTGAGTTGTGGACTCTCACCTGTGGCATTGGTGCGCACGCCGCCCATGGAATAATGCTGGGTAGGTCTGACGGGGATCCAGTCTTTACAAGGATCGATACCGAGGAAGTAATCACAAATCTCTTTCACTTCGCGCAGGTTGGTTTCGATATGCTCACGTCCCAGCTGAGTAATATCCAGCCACAGATGCGGGCCATAAGGGCTTTCGACCCCATTGCCTTTACGCATATGTTCCGTCATGCGGCGGGACACCACATCGCGCGAAGCGAGTTCTTTTTTCTCAGGCTCGTAATCTGGCATAAAGCGATGGCCGTCTTTATCGCGCAGGATACCGCCATCACCACGACAACCTTCAGTGGTAAGGATCCCCGCGGGCACTATGGCGGTAGGGTGAAACTGCACCGCTTCCATATTGCCTAAGGTGGCGACACCAGTATCGAGTGCTAACGCTTGGCCTATGCCTTCGCAGATGGTGGCATTGGTCGATATTTCATAAATCTTGCCATAACCGCCGGTGGCGATGGTGGTGGATTTGGCGACATAAGCGCGCAATTCACCTGTGACTAAACAGCGGGCAATGACTCCATGGCAACGCTTACCGTCATGGATCAGCGACAGGGCTTCAATCCGTTCATGTACTGGAATGCCCATGGAGATAGCTTGGTTATCGACGGCATACAGCAAAGAGTGGCCAGTGCCATCGGCGGTGTAACAGGTACGCCATTTTTTTGTGCCACCAAAATCGCGGGCATTGATCAGGCCGTGAGCTTCTTCGGCCTCATTGAGCGTTACCCTTTGCGCATTCATGATGACTTCACGCGGGCCGGCGGAAATCCTTGACCAAGGCACGCCCCAGTTGGTGAGTTCACGGATCGCTTTCGGTGCAACGTGGGCAAACATGCGTGCGACGTCTTGATCGCAGCCCCAGTCAGAACCTTTGACTGTGTCTTGAAAGTGAATGTCTTCGTTATCGCCCATGCCTTTAACGGTATTGCCTAGGCTGGCTTGCATTCCGCCCTGTGCGGCGGCCGAATGTGAACGTTTTGCGGGAATTAACGATAGCACTAAGGTATCTAGGCCTCGCTCTTTGGTGGCAATCGCGACTCTAAGGCCTGCCAATCCTGCGCCAATGACTAATGAGTCTGTATAAATGATTTTCAAATCAGATCCTTATCTAATAATTTAGATAACATTTCATGGATTTATCATTGCGCTCCTCGGGCATAGATGCGCTGCAACTATGTATCAGAGGAGGATCCGTATGTTGTTTGTCTTGCTATACAGGCTAGGTGCGCCGATAGCGTCATGCCCATTACTGAGGAATAAACGGTTGTACTGGCAAAACTAATTCGATACCAATATTGATATAGGTCACTAGGCTTAATGTGCCTAAACACAATAAATAGACGATCAATACTTGCGCGATAGTGCGGATAAGTGGACGGTTACTACTCACACCCCACTTTAATATCACTCGGTATAAACCAACGATGCCGTGGAATAACACGATAGGTAAAAACACCACGTATAAGAGCCAAGCGTTATCGTGGTAAACCCGTTCGGCCGAAAGGTGAGGGCCAATATCAGGGTTTAAAATCATAGTGGCAAGATGGGCTGACACTAAGAAAAACAGTAAGAAACCGGTGATCATCTGCCAGAACCATGCTTGGGTATCTCTATGCTTGATAGTCGACATGAAGCCACGCATCGCTCGCCATTGGCCTAATTGCACTGGAAAACGACGTAGTGCGGTGGCGGCATGTACTGCAACAATCACCAGCATAATGACTGAAATGATCTGGGTCACTATGGGGAAGCCATGACCCGTCGAGCTAAACATACTGCCTTCTAAGAATTGCACCATGTGAAAAAAGGTTTCTTTACCAAATAAAATGCTCGCCTCGAAATGCATATGAAATAAGAGGAAAATACCTAATATAAGCCCTGTCACACTTTGTAAGCAGTCTGCTTTAGCCGACCAAGCTTGGCCAAATGGTCCGCCGTTAATGGCGGTAGGAACACGCGTTTTTGCTGACATTAATTCACCTCTTACTCGATTTGCTATGGCGTGAATGTACCTGCATCACGCCAAAACAAAGCCTATAGATACAGATTAAAAGAAGAGGGTTAATCCATTTGTAGGCATTAGCCCTGAGAGCACTTAGGGTAAAATTGAGCTACAGCATCATGCCGCCAAACAGGAAGGCTAATGCCACACTGGTGGCAATCGTCACAACGCCAGGGACCAGGAACGGATGGTTAAATACCGCCTTACCAATCCGTGTCGAGCCAGTATCATCCATCTCGACCGCAGCCAGTAGCGTGGGGTAAGTCGGTAATACAAACAGCGCGCTGACGGCGGCGAAAGAGGCTACGGCTGTCAATGGACTTACACCAATCGCCAAGGCTGCGGGCATTAGCGCTTTTGTTGTCGCGCCTTGGGAGTAGAGCAGCATGGAGGCAAAGAATAAGGTTACCGATAATAACCAAGGCTGACTTTGCAGTAAGGTGCCGGCAAGATCTTTGATTTCCTCGATATGATTCGACACTAAGGTATCGCCTAACCAAGCCACACCTAACACACAAACACAGGCTGACATGCCTGACTTGAAGGTGGCCGCGTTAGAGATTTCACTTGCGTCTAACTTACAGAAAATCGTAATAGCGGCAGCTGCCGTGAGCATCAGCACCATAATGGCGGCGTCGCGTGGCAATACAGGGTCAACAATCAAACCGACTTTGTCTGATATCGCAGTGGCATAGGCCATGACAGCCGCAATCGCCAGCAAGAAAATCATCACAGATCGTTTCGCGCCGGCTTTAATTTTGATCTCCGTTTTACCGCGTGTTTTGACTAAACCTTTGGCTAAGCGTTCTTGATAGACAGGATCATCGGCCAGTTCTTTACCCATTAAGTTGGCAACAACGGCGCCGACCATGCAGGCGAGAAAAGTTGAGGGAATACAAACGGCTAACAGTACTAAATAATCTACGCCAAACGGCTCTAAGATGCCTGAGAAGAACACGACAGCCGCTGAAATCGGTGAGGCGGTAATGGCGACTTGAGATGCGACAACGGCAATAGATAAGGGACGAGAGGGGCGAATGCCTTGCTCTTTTGCGACTTCGGCAATAACAGGTAAGGTGGAGAATGCTGTGTGGCCTGTACCCGCAAAAAGTGTCATGAAATAGGTGACGACAGGGGCCAGAAAGGTGATTTGTTTGGGATGCTTACGTAATAATTTTTCTGCCAGTGAGACTAAATAATCCATCCCTCCAGACACTTGCATGGCCGCAATCGCGGTGATAACTGACATAATGATGAGGATCACGTCAATCGGGATATTGCCCGGTTTGAGTCCCATCCCCGCGGTCAGTATCAGTACCCCGACACCGCCAGCGAAGCCGACTCCCATGCTACCCATCCTTGCACCAAGGTAAATAGCCCCGAGGACGATAATTATCTCTAATATAATCATAGTGTTAACTCTATTTTATTTTTAATTTCAATAGCCTGCGCATATTCACTCTGCGCAGGCTTATTCTTGAATCATCGAGTTGTGAGCTGGGGAAGGCTCCCCAGCCCCACTGAGTTACACTTTGGCTTTGCTGGTGTTTTTTGCTTTGTACTTAGGATTCATCAGGTTTTCAACTGAGAGAATGTCATCGAGTTCTTCAACCGTTAACAAACCGCGTTCGAGTACCACTTCACGGACATTTTTACCCGTTTGGGCGCAAATCTTGCCTATGATGTCACCTTCATGGTGGCCGATGATTGGGTTAAGGTAGGTCACGATCCCGATAGAGTTCATCACATGGGCCATGCAGATCTCTGGATTGGCTGTGATACCTTCAACGCATTTTTCACGCAGGGAGATACAGGCATTGCCCATCAAACTGAGCGACTCAAACATCGCCTGTCCAATCACAGGTTCCATTACGTTAAGCTGTAATTGGCCAGCTTCGGCGGCCATAGTGATAGTGATATCGTTGCCGACAATCTTAAAGGCAACCTGATTGACGACCTCAGGGATCACAGGGTTAACCTTGGCTGGCATGATGGAGGAACCCGCTTGCAGCTCAGGAAGATTAATCTCCTTCAGACCTGTACGTGGACCCGATGAAAGTAAGCGTAGGTCGTTACAAATCTTGGACATTTTAATCGCCATACGCTTAATTGCACTGTGCAGCATAACGTAGGCACCACAATCGGATGTCGCTTCGATTAAATCTTCCGCTGGCACATAGGCGCGGCCAGTAATGTCTGCCAGATACTTAATGGCTAATGCAGAATAACCGACAGGCGTATTGAGCCCTGTACCAATGGCGGTTGCGCCTAAGTTCACTTCTAACAACAACTCTTGGCAACGCTTGATGGACTTAATTTCTTCTCGCAATGTAACAGCAAAGGCATGAAACTCTTGGCCTAAGGTCATAGGCACGGCATCTTGCAATTGAGTGCGGCCCATTTTTAAGATGGTTTTAAACTCTGTGGCTTTAGTGTCGAAAGCGCTGATAAGGTCGGTTAATGCATCTAACAGAATATCGGTACTGTTGATGACCGCAATACGGAAACCTGTTGGATAGGCATCGTTGGTCGATTGGCATTTATTAACATGGTCATTAGGGTTGATGACATCGTAACGGCCTTTTTCTAGCCCCATGATTTCCAGTGCAACGTTGGCTAATACCTCATTGGTATTCATGTTGACTGAAGTGCCTGCGCCTCCTTGATAAACATCGACCGGAAATTGATCAACAAATCGACCCGTTGTAAGTATCAGATCGCACGCTTCAATAATTTTGTCAGCGATTTCAGGACTTACAGCGCCTAATTCACTGTTAGCCATGGCAGCGGCTTTTTTTGTTAGCATCATGCCACGGACTAATTCAGGTACATCGGAAATTTTTTGATTACTCAGCTTAAAGTTTTCGATGGCACGCAGTGTATGTATGCCATAATAAAATTCATTGGAAACTTCTTTCGTGCCCAATAAATCTTCTTCGATCCGTACGCTATTAGTATCTTTCATTTCGATCCTATTAAATCCAATTAATAGTAAGATATATCTCCGAGTATTGAGTTGTGGATGTGTACAATAAGTATACGTAACACATCAAGAATAACTCATCGAAAACATGAAGGAGAATCGTCTCCTTGACTATCGAAGTAGATCTTAACGCTTTGGCAATAACAGGATTAGGATGGTGATCACTTAACTGTATGAAATAGTGTATTTCTTTTTTTTCTTAGATAAGTCTCTCAACTCGGATCACTAGTGTGAGCCATTACTTTTTGATGCAAATTAGCTATAGATTTGTTATTCGTTAACCAATCGGCGACATATTTATTCAAGTGTTTTTAAAATTAAATAAACCATACGATATTTAATTGTCACTGCGTCAATAGCGAATAATCATTGATTAGTTAAATCTACTCAATAATAAATGCATGGTGTTTTCCTTAAAGTTTAAATAATCAATTAGATAACGCTAAATATGTTATTTCATTTTAGTGAGAGCTATCACAGTGAGGCTTAGACAATAGTGCACACTGTGGGCGTTTATTATTAATCAAAGGATGTAAGCATGAATTTTCCAATGCGTAAGCTTTTGCTCTCGGTCACTTTAGGGTTATTTCTCTCCTCCGCGGCGCAGGCGCTTCCACAGGTACGTATTATTGCCACGGGTGGCACTATTGCGGGAGTCGGACAATCGGCTACTGAGTCTAACTATCAGGCTGGTGAAGTGGGCATTAGTAGCTTAATTGCAGCCGTGCCTGAAATGAAACAACTTGCCGATATTCAAGGTGAGCAACTGGTTAAAATCGGTTCGCAGGATATGAACGATAAAGTTTGGCTAGCCTTAGCCAAGCGCATCAATCTGCTATTGGCTGATAAAGATGTCGACGGTATCGTCATTACCCATGGTACTGATACCTTAGAGGAAACGGCGTATTTTTTAAATCTCACCATCAAGAGCGATAAGCCTGTAGTACTGGTTGGGGCAATGCGTCCATCAACCGCCATGAGTGCCGATGGCCCGATAAATCTGTATAACGCAGTCGCGACCGCCGCTAACCTCGAATCTAAAGGTTGAGGCGTGTTAGTGGTGATGAACGATACCGTATTGAATGCCCGCGATGTGACTAAGACTAACACTACAGGTGTACACACTTTTGCCGCGCCTAACTTTGGTCCACTGGGCGTTATCCATAACAGCAAGATTGAATACATGGGCAAAACTGAGCGTCAACATACTACGCAAACGCCTTTTGATGTCAGCAAACTCGACAAGTTACCGCAGGTAGGCATAGTGTATAACTACGCCAATGCCAGTGATGTACCTGTCAAAGCTATGGTTGAAGCGGGTTTTGATGGCATAGTCAGCGCCGGTGTAGGTAATGGTAATATTTACCACTCAATATTTGATACCTTAGCTAAGGCGAGTCAAAAAGGCACCTTAGTCGTTCGCTCTAGCCGAGTGCCCACAGGCGCAACCACGCTTGATGCCGAGATAGACGATGCTAAATATGGCTTTATCGCAGCAGGTAATCTTAACCCGCAAAAAGCCCGCATTTTACTGATGCTGTCGTTAACGCAAAGCAAAGATCCACAGCAGATCCAACGTTGGTTTCAACAGTTTTAAGATTCAACTGCGTGATAAAACAAAAGCCCTGCGAATATTCGTAGGGTTTTTGCATTTTGTCATTAATGGCTTACCTGTGAAGTGGTTTTTTCACGAGGCCATGAGCCGAAATATCTAAACAGTGTTGTGATTTTTAAAGCCAAAATTGTGAGGGTTCAACTCAGATTTTCAATCAAGATATTGCTCTGTAATTAGATTTAAGAAAGGGCTTGGCTAATTAAGCACTCAATATCTCACTAATATATGCATACCATTCCACAGTAACCATTAAATCCACAGCTGTTTCAGCTTCCTTCCTCGCTCATTATTTTTCGGCATATTCTGACTATATATCAAGGCGATAAACTATTTTTAGTACGGCATAAGGTATTGATTTTGTGACTTAAAGTGCTTTAGGTACTATAGTGAAAGCTTATTTTATCTGAAACATAGGTGAGCGCTTCCTAGGTTTCTTGTTTGATTTTGGGGGCAAAGTGCGAATTTTAATGAACAATTTCAAGGTAATTAGTTTTGTGCGTCAGTGGTTACTACTGGCGCTTTTGAGTATGGCGTTGCCACTGCAGGCGAGTGAAGATCCGCTGTGGATGGGAACGACAGGCTTGCCTATGAGTGAGCGGGTCCATACTGGTGAACTTGCCAATGGTATGCGTTATTTATTGGTGAGCAATAAGACGCCGGAGCAGGCGGTCATAGTGCGGATGCGGGTGGATGTAGGCTCTTTGGTCGAGTCTGATACCGAGCAAGGATTAGTGCACTTTCTTGAGCACATGGCTTTTAATGGCTCGACCGGATTGGCGGCGGGGGAGATGATGCCGACATTGCAGCGCCTTGGCCTGAGTTTTGGCGCCGATACCAATGCTGTGACTGAGTTTCAGCAGACGGTCTATCAATTCAACTTGCCAAGTAATAGCCAAGATAAAATCGATACTGCTTTGTTTTTAATGAGAGAAATTGGCAGTAATCTATTACTCGACCCAGCGCTAATTGAACGTGAAAAAGCGGTGGTGTTGTCTGAGCTGCGTGAACGTAGCGGTGCGGATCTTGAGAATTACCGTAACCAATTACAGTTTTTAATGCCAAACACATTGCTGTCAAAGCGCTTCCCCGTGGGGGAGGCGAACAGTATCAGTAATGCCAATCGCGAGGCGTTGCTGTCTTTATATCAGCGTTTTTATACGCCCTCACGCACCACTTTAATTGTCGTGGGTGATATCGAGGTCGCCGCGGTAGAACAAAAGATAAAACAACAGTTTGCCAGTTGGAAAGCCGCGCCTTTGGCCGCTAAAACCAAGGAACAAGCTATTGGTACTGTCGCAGAGCGCCAAAGTGTCGATGCGGCGGCATTTTTTGATCCAAGTCTGTCAACGTCAGTTTCCCTTGGCATGCTAAAACCCATCTCAGCGATTACCGATAGCCCTGCTGTGCGGGAGCAGGAAATGTTGCTCGAGCTTGCCCACGGCATCTTGTATCGCCGTATGGAGTCGCAATTACTGCATAGCCAAGGTTTATATGGTGTAAACCTGCAGGTTGGACCGCAGTTTGATATTGCCTATGGCACACAAATGAGCCTAGGTACGCAGGAAAATAACTGGCAAGAGGGAATCGCACTCTTGGAGAAAACCCTGCGTCAAGCAAAAGAGTTTGGTTTTAGCCAGCAGGAAATTGACCAGCAAATCAAACGTATGCATAAGGGATATCAGCTAAGTGTCGCGGGGAGCAGTACTATTCACAGTGTGAATATTGCCGAGAGTCTAGTGTATTCGGTGGCGGGCAATCGCGTCCCTGTCGAACCTGATTGGCAGCTCGCATTTTTTGAAAAAATAATGCCAACAGTGACACCGCAAAAGCTAAGCCAAGTGTTTAATCAAACGTGGAACGCTACGCCGTATTTGTATCTGACCAGCAATAAGCCCATTGAAAATGCTGAAAAACAGCTTATCGCCAGCTACGAGAAAAGCCGTAAACAAGCGGTGAGCGCACCAGCAATCAAGGCGATTGATGAGTTTGCTTATACTCAGTTTGGTGAGCAAGGCAAGTTAGTGGCTGACAGTCGCGATAAGGAAACGGGGATTCGCCAACTGCAATTTGCCAATGGCGTGCGGCTTAATCTTAAGCCTACCAACTTTAACAAAGGCACCACATTGGTCAGCCTAAACATTGGCTTTGGTGAAGTGCCATTCCCTGAGTTGGATGGTTTGTCTTATCTGTTTAACAGTGCGTTTGTGCAGGGTGGGCTCAAGGCCCATGATTATGACAGTCTGCAGGATATTTTTGCTGGGCAAGATATTTCCATCAACTTAGGCCTGCGTGAGCAAAGTTTTGGCGGCGAGATTAGCACTAATGCCGCAGAGCTACGCACGCAGCTTGGCTTAATGACGGCTTATTTAATTGAGCCAGGTATGGATAAGCAGGCTGAGCAATTGTTTCGTGAACAAGTGATTGCCGAGCAACAAAGTATTCATAGCAACCCACAATCTGAGTTTTCTAATCAGTTTGCCCGTATCTCCCATAATGGTGATAAACGCTATGGTTATGGTGAGCCTGAAGAAATTCTCAAACGTCACTTTGGAGAATTAGCGCCGAGTTTCCATTCGGCCGTCGAGCAAGGGGCGATTGAACTCGCTATTGTGGGCGATTTTGACGAAGCGAGTGCCATTACTGCTGTGGCTGAAACGCTTGGCGCCATTAAGCGTAGCCCTATTGCTAATGCTCAGTCGATAGTACCTGTGTTTCCGAAAGTGCCCGTTCAGAAAACATTAACGCATTATGGTCAACTGGATATGGCGGCACTTGCCATGGTGTGGCCTACAACGGATATGACTCACTTGAGTCAACACGCGGGATTGGGTCTGCTGGAGCAAGTGCTAAGCATTCTATTAACGGAAAACGTGAGGGAGAAAGCGGGTGCGAGTTATTCGCCATCGGCCTTTTCTTACAACGATTTCAATGCCAGCGGTTATGGTTACTTAGGTTTGTTTAGCGTGACGACTCAAGCCATGTTGCCAACGGTTGCCGAGTATTTCACCGCCGCAGTTAAGCAAGTTAAAGCGCCTTTGGGGATCAGTGAGGACTTACTTAATCGAGCCCGCCAACCTGTGCTTGAGTGGATGCAAGCTGCGCCGCAAACCAATGGTTTTTGGTTAGATCTCACCTCAACTGCCCAGAGTCATCCCGGTCGTTTTGCTGCCTTTAAACAAAGGCAAGCGTTAGCGCAGCAGATGACAGTTGCAGAACTTAATAAATTGGCGCAGCAATATTTGCAAGACGATAGCAGTTTAATGATCCAAGTCCTTCCTGCACCGCCAGAACCTCAGCAATGAGTGTTGGGCTCATAGAATAGTAGACTGATCATTCACCGACATATCCCCTGTGGTCGCAAACCGCAGGGGATATTTTTCTACCTCTTTCTTTCCCTATCTTCTGTTACCAACTTTTCTTTCACGTTCGTGGTGTTATGCCCTCCCATAGGTCGTCAATGGAAATACCTGTTGTCGAAAATGCCACTCACAGATCTGCGCGAGTGAAACTAGGCTAGGCGCAACTTATGTGTGAGATGGCTAATGGGGTGAGGTATATGTTTCGATATCTATTGTGCAGTTTTTATTTACCGATCTTCCCCAGGTGTATTTGCACTGCGATCATCCCGCCTTACAGGAAGAGTGGAGCATAGACACTTTTCTTAAATATCCGCATATCAATATCTTGTGGGAAAAGAGCGAAACCTGGGCCTTGGATGATGTGCTTATTGAGCTTGGGTTAAGTCGCAATATTGTGCTGACCTTGGCCAGTTTTGAGCAGTCACTGTTTGTCGCGGCAGAGCCTCACCACAGCATGATGGCAATAGCGCCGCAATATTGTGAGCAATATGCCCGCCAATTACACCCTGACTTAGTCACTCGCCCGATCCCGATAAGTGGCGAATATCTTAATAAACTCGCCATTCCTTTTACCTTGATTTGGCATAAGAGAAACAGCCATAACCCCAAAATCACTTGGTTGCGAAGCAAGATAAAAGCGATTTATCAACAGCATGATTAAGGCTGTTATTTACTGCATTAACTTGTTTGGGTAATACCCAATTGCTGACAAATATGTTGGATACAAAGTTCTCGTTGTTGGCACCATAGCCCGTAGCTGACGGGGATCAGTTTAATGCCCGCGCGCTGTAAGAGTTTATACAGTTCAATATCGAAAAAGTCCGCCCAAGGTCCTGGGTAACCGATTAAATCTATTGCTAAATATTGGTTACCATAGCGACATAAAATATCCAGTTCTAGCCCCGCCATATGGTAGGCTCGCCAGACAGTTATGCCTTTTTCTTCAATCGCGAGTGCCACAGACTGGCCGAAGGTATCGAGGGAATCGACATAATTGTGTGCCGCTTGAAATTGACCCGCCGATGCTAAGTAAGTTGCCAGTAAATTATTGTTGGGGAGTTCATGCGCTTGTACCGATAAAAATAGCCACTGTATCTGTTTAGCGCGGGTGATGGCGACATTGAACATATCTTCGCGATTTAAATACACGGCGGCGCGGCTGTCGTTGGCCGTAATGCTAAACGACAGCAGCATAATATCGCGCTCTTCCCCTTGAAAACCAAAGGGCGTGGCAATCCGTAATTGGTGACGCTCGAGTTGTTGTGCGCTAAAGCGCGCAAGGATTTGCTGGGATAAATACTCCGTCTGATTGCGAAAACAGGAGAGTACACCAATGCTGGAAGGCACTAATACATTTTCTTGTTCATCAATCAGTTGAGCTAACTTTTGAATTAATGCCTCCGCTTCTATGGCGTTAATTCCCTTACTATCACGGCTGCCGGTAACGTGGACTCTGTGTAAGTGCCCTGAACTTGTGCAAGGTCTGTGCTGCATAATCTTCAGCATGCCTTGATAAAACTGCTGATTACTAAATTGGATCAGCTCAGGTTTACTCCGAAAATGCTCATTTAAAAATACCACTTGGGATTGGCTTGCGAGGGATTGTGACGCTAAGTCGAGCATACTGGCATCACGGTAGCTCATTAGGCCGCGGCAATCCTGCGCGAGTCCGAGTTGGGTCTGGATTTGAGTTTGTTTTGCGCGGGATAAAAACGAGAAATGTCGCAGTTGTTTGCTATCTCCCACCACCAGTGCCGCCTTTGCTCGCTGCAAGGCCGGTAAACATGCGGCAATATTGGCTTGAGTGGCTTCATCAATAATCACTAAGTCAAACATTTGCTGCTCCATGGGCAGCACTTTATGCAAGCTGGCAAGGCTAGATAACCAAATGGGAAAGGTTTGTTTTAAGGCATCAAAATCCGTCTTGTAGAAGCCGTCGAGTTGCTTAGCGGACTGGCGAGCGCGTAACGCACTGGCAAAACTCACCAGCGTACTGCGCTTATGTTTGAGTAATTGGTTTAATCGATAGTGAGTTGCCAATTGTAAGTATTTGAGGCTTAAGTCTTCTTTTTGCGCGATGAGGGCCGTTAATTTATCGAGTTCATTCCATTGCTGGGCAAACCTTTTGATACCTGCACGGTAAGCACAATTATAAAATCCTAAGCGCCAACGGGATTGTCCTTGTTGTAAGGTCGCCAGTTTTTGGCCGCGACGTATGGCATGGCGGCAATGACGTATAAAGCCCGCTTCCATCTTGACTTGCTGACGAGTCACAGTATTAAGTTGCTGTTTTGCATTGAGTAGCAACCTATCCGAGACGGCTTCATCAGATGCTGGGTGCTGACCATGGAGCATTTCATCAATCTGGTTTTTAAGGACTTTTATAAACTGCGGCGAGCCTGCTCGAATAAGGCTGCTCCCTAGCTGGAATTGTTGCTGTAACTTATCGGCAATCACATCAACAGCAACATCAGTGTGGGCGACGATGAGGACAGATTTACCCCTTAATACCTGCTCTGCTGCCACTGTGGCTATGGTGTAACTCTTACCTGTTCCTGGTGGGCCTGAGATCTGCCCCAAAGTATGATTGGCCGCAATCTTTAAGGCCTGAATTTGCGCGCGGCTTAACAGCCCAGGAAGATAAGCCTCTTGTGTGTCTTCACTGGCGCTGATTGATGTTGTTTGTTGTGTTTCTGCGAATAGCGCTTTAAGCGGTGCTGATGGTTCAGGCGCTGTCATTAGTTTGTCGAGTTCGTGCAAAATGCCCCGACTTGCGATCGAACGTTCTGCCAAAATGATTTGGCTTCGACTGACAAGAAACTGCCCACGTTTACGGCATAAGCTAGTAAATTCAGCCTCATCGATCAGCTTGGGAAAATGCAATAAATGACTGGTATCAACATCGGCT
This sequence comes from Shewanella sp. SM29, assembly GCF_025654245.1. Lineage (NCBI taxonomy): Bacteria > Pseudomonadati > Pseudomonadota > Gammaproteobacteria > Alteromonadales > Shewanellaceae > Shewanella > Shewanella sp. SM29. The sequence goes on along the minus strand of NZ_JAKKRN010000018.1, from coordinate 14,082 downwards.
TGGCCTGCCCGCAGCCAAGATATCCAGCCACTGACATCCGTTGGATTATCGCGTAAATCTTGGCTTAGGCTATGTCCTTCAACGACTAATTTTTCTAATAGAGCTTCATTGATAGTGAATGGTCCGCTGCCAGCTAGAGTGTTATTACTCTCTAGGTAGAGATTATCGCCGTCAGCCTGTAATTGGCATTCGCGATAAAGGAGTGGTGTCACGACTTTACGTTTTTCGCCATTAAGGTCGACTGCGCCGCAGAAAAACAGACAGCAGTGCAATAATACCTTTTCACGTAAATACAAAGTGCTACGTGCTAGTAATGCACTGGCGGGAGCAAATGGCACAGGCAAGCGGGGTAGGAAGCCACTGCTTAACTCGTCTTCATGTTGGAGTAATAGCTGATCTTGCTCGGCAAGCTTGTGGCTTGACCAGAGATTGATTTCGGCACTATCGTGTTGAAAACATTGTTTGTAGTAGTTGAGAATCCCTTGCAAATCCTATCCATCCCAAAGGCTTAATTGGCGATGCGAGAGTAACCTAATCGCATTAGTCGAACAAGGTTTGTACCGTCTGAGGATAGTTTATCCATAGTCGCTTTAAGCCTAAAAGAGAGGTGTTCGATAGAACAGTCATTTTCCACTGGAGCAGAATTTTTGAGAGGCGAGCAAAAGTATCAGCAGCCGCATTTGTATCAATTAAGGGCCTGAAAAGTGTGGTTTGTATCACTTTTTAGTGTGTTATTGAAATGTTTGTTAAGTGTTTGAGTTTGTAAAATATTTGTTTTTGTTTTTAGTGGAAATTGCCATTGTTGTCATTGTATAACTGCGTAGATTGAACTGAATTTTTGTCTGCTAATGAGGGAAACAATGATAAAAAGTAAGCTAAAGGGATTCGCTGCGGTGGCTGTTGCCTGTTTAGCGGTAACGGCATGTGGCTCAGATGATAATAATGAAGAGGGCACAGATCAAAATGCCACCTATGTGCAATTCTATAATGCTTCAGCTGGAAGCACTGCTACTGCACTCAAAGTTGCCGATAAAACCTATGAAAGTGTGATCTATGGGGACACTATGCCGCGATTTACGTCGACGGCTGGCGTGACTGCGATTGAAGTGATGGCTAAGGATGCCTCTGATAAAGATATCTCTATTTATAAAGAAAATATCGATTTGAAAGTTGCAACGGACCATTTCTTTGTATTACATGGTGATTTTGCCGAACCTAAATTACTTAATATCAACTATTCTCGCACTGAACTCGATAAGCTCAACGAAGTGGCTGAAAACAGTAAAATGCAGCTCTTGATTGCCAATACTGCAGTTCATGCCCAAGCCTTTGACGCTTATGTTTCTAAGTCGACCCAAACCTTTGCCGATGCCGTGATGTTAGGCAGTGTGGCCTACGGTGAAGTGTCGCAGCCGCAAGTGATGGATACGGGTGAATATAAGGTTTACCTCGCACCAGCGGGAACAACCAATGTTTCTTATACAACTGCGAACATTAAATTCAGTTCTAAGGTGCCTTATAAGCTGATCATCCGTGAAGGTTTTGGTGCTTCGGATTCAAAAATCACCTTGGACAGTGTCGATTCAACCACCAATGTTCGCAATCATGTAGCATTAGAAGCGAGTGTCGATTATCGCGTCTTTAACGGTTTAGGTTCGCACATTATCGATGTGAAAGTGGCCAGCAGTAAGCAAGATACTCTGTTTAGCGAAGTGCCATCTTTTGGGGTGACTAGCTATCAAGGTGCTGAGTTTAATGATTTTGGTGTGAGTGTGTTCGACCACGGTACGCAAAATAAATTGCTCGATAATGTGCTTATCACCCTGAACCAAGATGAGATTAAAACCATCTTCATCTATGAGCAAACGACCGAGCAGGGCAGCCAAGTGAAGGCGATGGAGATGAAGCAAACTAAGACGCCAAGTCCCTATAGCTTTAAGTTCGACATTGTGAGTTTTGCCGATAAAAGCAATCTAACCGTGTATTTCTTAAAGGCAAATGACACGATTGAAACGGCTGTAAATAAGATCACCGCGGTCAATCCTGCGAGCCCTCAGTCAGTGACTGTGCCAGCTGGCGAATATTCTATTAAAGTTATCGCTGTGGAAAACGGTACTAAAACCGTTGTCTATGCATCCGATTTAATGGATTTCAGCAATGAAGACAATGTGACTATGGTGCTGAATAAAGATCCTTCTACTAGCTTTGGTTATAACTTGATTAAGATCTAACCGCTAAGGTGAGTGAACGGCTCTAATAAAACAGCGCTACTTAGGTAGCGCTTTTTTTGGGCTGTTTTTGTGTGCTCGTTTTAGTGGGCTTAGTAGATTGAGCATTATTGTCTTAGCATTCACTTTTTATTGATTGTGGCTGCGGGGTTAATGTAGGCTGATCGGCAAAAATTAAGCCGAGCATTGCTGTGGTGTGAATAAGCTGTGGTATGAATAACGCGAGCAATATAGGAAAAGGAGTTCACTGTGATGAATAAAGGATTTAAAGACGGTCATTTCCAAATTGGTGAAGGCAGTATTAGCGGTACTATAGCGTGTATGTTAGCGATATTATCGTTTCTGGGTGTATTGGCGTTTCATTTTCCCGAATATCTCACCACTCCAGAATTACGCCAAAGCTATAATGTCGATGTTATTCGCAGCTTAATATTTGTCGCCTTAGTGGTATCGGGCAGTTTAGGTTTATTGAATTTTATTCGAAATAAAAATAAGCGTTTCGGCTTTGTGGCTTGGGTATTTGTGAGCTTAGCGATTGCCTTTGGTGGTCATCAAGTTGAGGTCGAGCCTTTTGCTAATCATAAGGTCTCACTGGGTTTAGATTGGTTTATTTTAGACTTATTAGGCTCAACCTTAATTTTCATTTTTATCGAGAAATGGCTACCCCATAAACCAGAACAAGCAATATTGAGACCCGAGTGGCAAGGGGATTTAAACCATTTTTTGGTGAATCACTTAGCGATTGGATTTGTATTATTGGTGGCAAACCAATTTGTGCAGTCGACCTTTTCTTGGGCTATTTCCAGCACAGTGCAAAGCTTTATCGCGGGTCTTCCCTTTGTGTTGCAACTGTTGTTGATTTTATTGGTCGCCGATTTAATGCAATATGCGGCGCACCGTGCTTACCATGAGATCCCTTTCCTGTGGCGCTTCCATTCGGTGCACCATAGCGCGAAACATTTAGATTGGTTGGCTGGTTCAAGGCAACATATGTTTGAGTTGATTGCTACCCGTTGTTTAGTGCTCACGCCGATTTTTATCTTAGGATTCTCCAAAGACATCATCAGTATTTATGTGATTATCGTTGGCGTGCAGGCGGTCTTTAATCATGCCAATGTGCAGGTTAACTTTGGCTGGCTACGTTACTTAATTGTCAGTCCGCAATTCCACCATTGGCACCATGCTTCCGATAAGGCGGCAATCGACCGTAACTATGCTGCCCATTTTTCTTTTTTAGATTACCTATTTGGGACTGCAGTTCGAGGTCAGAAAGAGTGGCCAGAGCAATATGGTGTCGTGGGCGATTACATGCCTGTTGGCATGTTTAAGCAGCAATTGTATCCCCTTGGTTTAGCGAAGAAAGACACAAAATAATGGCGTGCAATTAGAATGGTTTGTTTTGGAATGATTGTCCGGGAGTATTGGTTAGGTCAACTGAGTAGTAACGCTGAGCTGTGGCGGTTAACTCTGATATTGGGATAGAAACAAGCCCAACACAGCGCTTTGGAACCGCGCTTTGTTGGGCTTTTTGCCGTTCAAACTACAATCGTTATTCGGAAATTTTCAGTTCTTGGCCTGGCTTAATAATGCTTTTGCCATTGAGCTGGTTCCACTTCATTAAGTCAGCCAGTTTAACCTTATTCTTACGGGCGATTTTATCCAGCGAATCGCCGGATTTTACCTTGTACGTGGCCGCTTTCGTTGCCGGTTTATCGGCCGATGTTGAGTCGGTGGCAGTGCTATTCGCCTTGCTTGATGGCTTACTGCTGGCTTTCTTATCGGCCTTCGCCTTAGTTTTAGTGGGTTCAGGCTCATTATCATTGCCCGCCATTGGCGTTAACAGTGTGAGCTCTTGGCCGATTTTTAGGCGGTCCGATGTCAGATTGTTGGCCTGTTTTAATGCTTTCACTGACATATCAAACTTGGCTGCGATTGTGCCTAGGCTATCACCAGATTTGACGATATAGCTTTGGCTGTCATAGCGTTTTTGAGCGTATAGCTTGTCTTGATTTTCCTGATAATGACCTATGTTTTCCAGCGGTAAGGCGATTTGATATTTGCCTTTGCTGGGGATTACACCTTGGCGAAAGCCTGGGTTATAGGTTTTAAATTCTGCTTTGCTGAGCCCTGCTGCATTAGCAATCTGGCCAATATCTACGCCATTAGGTGCTGGCACTCTTTCCAAGAAAGGGCGGTTAGCAATAGGGGGGACTTTTAAACCGTAGTGGTTGGGATTTCGAATAATCTGAATAAATGCCAGCCACTTAGGGACTGTTTGTACTCGCTTAGCGGGGATACCCAGTGACCAAAAGTCCGTAGGTTTGCCCTTGGCTTTGTTTTTATCAATGGCGGCTTTGATCACTAGCTCACCGGTATTGTAGGCGGCGACGGCGTTGATCCAGTCTTTGTCTAAGGTGTCGTATAGGTGCTGTAGATAGTCGAGCACTGCATCGGTTGAGGCCAGCGCATCTTTACGGCCATCGTAGGCAGAATTCACCGTTAAGCCAAAATTACGTCCAGTAGCAGGGATCATTTGCCACAGTCCTGCGGGGCCGTTAGCTTGTGCTAAAGGGTTATAGCCACTTTCGACTATGGGCAATAACGCCAATTCTAATGGCATGTTACGCGCTTCGAGCTGGCTGACTATGTAATATAAAAATGGCTCGGCGCGATCGCCAACCTGATTCATAAATTTTTGTTTATCATCGAAAAAGTTACGCTGTTTACGTAGTTCGGCATCATCATGGACGTCAATGGTATTGGCGTGTTGGATCTTTTCCCACACGTCGCTGTACTGCTCAACCACTGCGGGTGGCGTTTGATGCTGTTGTGGCGAGTGGTCGTTATCGTTACTGACATCACTTGCTGTGGCATTGAATTCAGTGGTTGATGGGCTTGCTGATGTTGTAGCGCAACCGCTCAGTAGGGCTATTAGCATGGCAAGCATAAGCACTGTAAAAGAGTGCGTTTGGCGAAAATGTGTCCGCATGATTGTCCTGTGATGAGTTGACTGGGCATTCCATATTGGTGCACATGCTAATCTGTTTTCGAGTTTCTGGATAGCTCCCCCAAGTTTTACCTATCGTATCAAAGTTGTCTTAAGGCCGATTGTGCCGCCCTTTGATTGCAGATCCTGCGTTTAGCTTTGTCGATTTATACGCTACCATAGCCGCGATTTTTTCATTAACTTGGGTAGCAAAGTGCAGACGTTAGCGCAGTTAAGGGCAGGGCAGTTACAAGGGATTACACGTTTACAATTGGTTGAGGATTTAACCGAGTTCCCGCGGGAGATTTTTGATTTAGCCGATACCCTCGAAATCCTCGATTTATCGAATAATCAACTGAGCACTTTGCCCGAGGATTTACACCGCTTATCGCATTTAAAGATAATTTTCGCCTCGAATAATCGCTTTGAACATTTGCCTGAGGCATTAGGGCGCTGCACAAATTTAGAGATGATTGGCTTTAGGGCCAATCAAATCAAAACAGTGACTGCTGCGGCATTACCGCTGCAAACCCGCTGGCTCATCCTAACCGATAACCTCATTGAGACATTGCCTGCGGCCATGGGCGATTTACATCGTCTGCAAAAATTAGCTTTAGCGGGTAACCGTTTAACAACCTTGCCCGAGTCGATGGCCAATTGCCGCAACTTAGAGTTAGTGCGTTTATCGGCCAATCAACTCCACGCACTGCCAGCTTGGTTACTCAGTTTGCCCAAACTGACTTGGCTCGCCTTTGCGGGAAATCCATTCAGCCATACCTTAGTCGATCCCCACGCCGATGTGGCCACAGTGGCGAATGTGACTCTGGGTGATATCAAGTTGGCTGAAAAGCTTGGCGAAGGGGCTTCTGGGGTCATTTATCGAGGCGATTGGTTGAATCAAGCCATGATAGCCGCGACGGGGGCGGCGCAGATTGCGGTAAAACTCTTTAAGGGTGAAGTGACGAGCGATGGTTATCCTGCTGACGAGTTAGATTGCTGTCTCACAACGGGTGATCATCCCTGCCTTATTAAGGTCGTGGCGCACATTAGCCAAAAAGATCAATTGGGTTTAGTGATGGAACTTATTCCACCAGGGTTTAGTAACTTAGGGTTACCACCAAGTCTTGTCACCTGCACTCGCGATACCTTTAAAGACGGTAGCGAATTTCGCCTTGATGAAGTCGCCAAAATCACACACCAGTTGGCCGATGCGATGGCGCACATGCATGCTAAACAAGTAAGCCATGGTGATGTCTACGCCCATAATATTATGGTTAATCAACAGATGAGCTTATTGTTTGGGGATTTTGGTGCGGCATCAAACTTACGCAATCTATCGACAGCAGAACGCTTAGCGATAGAAGCTATTGAAGTGCGGGCGCTCGGTTGCTTGATTGAAGATCTGTTGGCCTATGTGGATGCATCGGCCTATGTGAGTGCCTCGATTGGCCCTCTGTACTACACACAGTTGAGTGCGATTAAAGACGAGTGCATGCAGTTAGATGTGGCTCAGCGCCCCTGTTTTGCAGACGTGAAAAAGGCCATCGGAGCCCTATTAAAAGGTAAATAGTGGCTTGCTAATAGGCTGGCTCTACACTTGTTTCAAGTTTGCTGTATTTTATGGTTGTTTGTGTGATTTAAGTGCTCACTATTAAGTTTATCGTTAAGTTATTGTTTTGTTTGGTTGTGTAACCGAGTTTTTACTGGCACTGACTGGGATTAAGCCTATAGGCTGTATACCCAAATAACCTCAAATTGCTGAAACAGGCACTTTGGGGGGACTTGGTATTAGTTTTGGGTTCAATCCGGTTTGCTGTTGTCGGATAGGATGTCCGTTGAATAGTAAGAACGATAGGTTTGCATACTATGTTTACACGAACGCTGTTTATACAAAGAGTAACTGAACGAGCACGCAGTGCATGCGATATGTCATTAAAAAGCCATCCCCATCATCTCCCAAAGGCGCCCTTATTCGCGCCTTTGCCGTTTCTACTGGCGAGTGTTTTCGCTTTAGCCCCTATGGCCGTGATGTCGGCGGACAAGGTTGACATTATCCCTGTGACGGTCGAGGCCGTTAAAGAAACGTCCTTTGCCGATGTAGTGAATGAAGTCGGTAAAATCAACGCTATCGATTCAGCCACACTGAACTTTAATGCTAGCGAAAAAATTAGCGCGATTCATTTTAGTAACGGCGACAAAGTGACTAAAGGTCAAGTGATTGCCGAGCAGGACAACATTAAAGCCAAGGCTGATTTAGACAAAGCCAAGAGCACCTTAGCACTGGCTAAAACTAAGCTGGAGCGTATCGAAGACTTACTGATTAAAGAACCCTTTGCGCTTGCTAAGCAAGATGTGGATGAGCTACGGGAAAATGTGAATCTGGCCGATGCAGATTTTCGCCAGAAACAAGCCACCATGAACGATTACCTGATCAAGGCTCCCTTCGATGGTCAGTTGACCAGCTTTAGTCAGTCTATCGGCAGTCAAATTGGTGCTGGTACGGCCTTAGTCACCCTCTATAGTTTAAATCCGGTCGAAGTGCGTTATGCCATCAGTCAGAAGGATTTAGGCAAGGCGCAAAAGGGCCAAAAGGTGAATGTGACTGTTGAGGCCTATGGTAATAAGGTATTCAAAGGGTTAGTTAACTATGTTGCCCCAGCGGTAGATGAAAGCTCAGGACGGGTTGAAGTGCATGCCGCCCTTGAAAACCCTGAGTTTAAGCTTGCTCCTGGCATGTTCGCCAACATCAAGCAGTTCTATAGTCTAGGGATTAAACGTCTATTAGTGCCGCAAAATTCGATTATTGCCAATAACGATGAACGTTTTGTCTGGCTAGTGCAGGGCGATAGCGTAGTAAAACAAGTAGTTAAACTCGCTCAAAATACAAATGACGGTTATGCCGTCGTGACTGAAGGTTTAGCCGAAGGCGATTTAGTCGTTAAAACGGGTATGCAAAACCTCAAGTCCGATAGCAAGATCAAAGTCGTGCAGGATAGAAACACTGGAGATAAAGCGGCAACATCAAGCGCTGATAAAGGTGCTGATTCAGGCGCTACTCCAAATATTGAGGTGGCTGAATAATGCGTTTACCCGAAGTCTGTATTCGTCATCCTATCTTCGCCTCCGTACTCAGTATTATGGCTGTGTTACTGGGCTTGATTGCCTTTCAAAAACTCGATATCCAATACTTCCCTGAGCATACCACCCACTCGGCATCTGTGAATGCGTCGATTGCAGGGGCGAGCGCCGATTTTATGTCGAGCAACGTGGCCGATAAGTTGATTGCTGCGGCTTCGGGCATAGATAAAGTCGATACTATGTCGACCGACTGTAGCGAGGGGCGTTGCTCATTAACGATTAAATTCAATGATGACACCAGCGATATTGAATACACCAACTTAATGAACAAGTTGCGTAGCAGCGTCGAAGGGATTAACGATTTCCCCCAGAGCATGATAGATAAGCCCACAGTCACCGACGATACCTCGGCCACGGATTCGGCCAGTAATATCATCACCTTTGTGAACGCGGGTGGCATGGAAAAGCAGGCTATGTACGACTACATTAGCCAGCAGTTAGTACCGCAACTCAAACAAGTTCAAGGCGTTGGTGCCGTTTGGGGGCCATATGGTGGCTCACAAAAGGCGGTCAGAGTCTGGCTCAATCCTGAGCAAATGAAAGCGCTGAATATTAAAGCTGCCGATGTGGTGGGCACGTTAGGCTCTTACAATGCCAGTTTTACCTCGGGTGCGATCAAAGGTAAGTCGCGGGATTTCTCGATTAACCCTCTGAATCAAGTTGAAACGCTTGAAGACGTGAAGGATCTGGTGATTAAGGTCAGCGAGGGTAAGATCATCCGCGTGTCCGATGTCGCCGATGTGGTGATGGGCGAGGAAAGTCTGTCGCCGAGTATGTTGTCTATCGGTGGACATAGTGCAATGTCATTGCAGATTTTACCGCTGAGCAACGCTAACCCAGTGACAGTGGCTTCGAACATTAAAGCCGAAATTGCACGCATGCAAAAACATTTACCCCAAGGCTTAGAAATGAACTTGGCCTACAACCAAGCTGATTTTATTGAAGCCTCCATCGACGAAGGGTTTTCTGCGTTGATTGAAGCAGTGATCTTAGTTTCGCTGATTGTGGTGTTATTTTTGGGTAGCCTGCGGGCGGCATCGATCCCCATTATTACCATTCCCGTGTGCGTGATTGGGGTGTTTGCTGTGATGTCGGCGCTCGGATTTAGTATCAATGTGTTGACTATTCTGGCGATTATTTTGGCCATTGGCCTGGTGGTGGATGATGCCATTGTGGTGGTCGAGAACTGCTATCGCCATATTGAAAACGGTGAAACGCCTTTCAATGCGGCGATTAAAGGCTGTCAGGAGATCATTTTCCCTATCATTGCGATGACGTTAACGCTCGCCGCCGTGTATCTGCCGATCGGATTAATGTCGGGCTTAACCGCCGATCTGTTTCGGCAATTCTCCTTTACCTTAGCAGCGGCCGTGATGATCTCTGGCGTGGTGGCGTTAACTTTGTCGCCTATGATGAGCGCTTATCTTATCAATACCACTGAGCAACACCCTAAATGGTTTAGCCGAGTCGAGAATGCGCTGCAGCAGTTAAATCATTTGTATATCAATGAGCTGAATAAGTGGTTTGTCCGCAAGCGTTTGATGTTTGGCGCGGCTGTGGTTTTGGTGGGTCTTGCGGGTATTGCTTACTGGCAATTACCCAAAATACTCTTGCCTGCGGAGGACTCTGGCTTTATCGATGTGGCGTCTAATGGCCCTACCGGTGTCGGTCGGCAGTATCATCTCAATCACAATGCTGAGCTTAATGGTGTGATGGACGAGCATCCTGCGGTAGGGGCTAACTTGTCCTATATCGAGGGAGAGCCAGTGAACCATGTGCTACTCAAACCTTGGGGTGAGCGCAGTGAGGGTATAGATGATGTGATCAGCGATTTGATTACAACATCAAAGGAAAACGTTTCTGCCTATAACATGTCGTTTAGCATTCGCTCAGCGAATAATCTCAATATTGCCAATAATTTGCGTTTAGAGCTGACGACCTTAGATCGGAATAAGGACGAACTCAGCAAAACCGCCGCCAAAGTGCAAAAGTTACTCGAGGATTATCCTGGCCTGAATAACGTGGGTAACTCAGTGCTTAGGGATCAACTACGCTACGATCTGTCTATCGATCGCAACGCCATTATCCTCTCAGGTGTGAGTTATGGTGATGTCACTAATGCGCTTTCTACCTTCCTTGGCTCAGTGAAGGCGGCGGACTTACATGCTACCGATGGTTTTACTTATCCTATTCAAGTGCAAGTAAACTTAGACAAACTGAGTGATTTTAAAGTGTTGAATAAGCTGTATGTCACTTCAGAATCTGGGCAAGCACTGCCATTGTCGCAATTTGTGTCGATTAAACAGACCACGGCGGAATCTAACATTAAGACGTTTATGGGTCTTGATAGCGCTGAATTGACGGCAGATATTATGCCCGGCTATTCAACTGATGAAATCAAAACCTACTTAGATGAACAATTACCGACATTGCTTAATGATGCCCAAGGCTTTAAATACAATGGCGTGGTAAAGGATCTTATGGATTCGCAGGCGGGCACTCAGTCGCTATTCTTGCTGGCATTGGTGTTTATCTATTTGATTTTGGCTGCGCAGTTCGAAAGTTTTGTCGATCCCTTAATTATCTTACTGACAGTGCCCTTGTGTATTGTCGGTGCGTTATTGACCTTAGCCTTGTTTGGCCAGAGTGTGAATATCTATTCGCAGATTGGTTTATTAACCTTAGTGGGGCTAGTGACTAAGCACGGTATCTTGCTGGTGGAGTTTGCCAATAAGCAACAAGACCAAGGTTTGAGTGCGATTGAGGCGGCGCGAAGCAGTGCCAAATCTCGTTTAAGACCGATTCTAATGACGTCTTTAACCATGATTTTAAGTGCGATTCCTTTAGCCTTGGCATCGGGACCGGGCTCGTTAGGGTTAGCTAACATAGGTTTAGTCTTAGTCGGAGGTCTGTTAGCGGGCACTTTCTTCTCGTTATTTGTAGTGCCTGTGGCCTATGTCGCTATGGCTGAATTGAAGGCCAAGGATGTGCTTGCTAGACTGCGAAGTGCTTAAGTTGAGTTTTATGCGCTGGGTTTATCGCCCCTAGGCTGAGAGGCATGGGTTCAACTTGCCTGTAAATACGTTATGATTTAAGCCAACGGCTAAACGCGTTGGCTTAATTTTTTGTCGATAACTTAATGATCTTTGTTGTATTTAAGCGAGTGTTTAAGTGCGAGTGGATTTGCCTCATCAGCGACGGAGAGCTGGCATTATGAGTTTGTTACATTGCTTTCATAGGGCTTTTTTATATTTGGTTTGCTCGGCTGGATTGATGTTTGCCTCTCCCGTCATGGCCTCTTTTTGGGATTCTTTATTTCGTAGTGAGTTGCCCGTCGATCAAGTGACTGCACCTGTAGACAGTCCGCGTTTCGAGTTCGTCGGTGTATTACCTGCTAATACGCAATTAGAACTTGTCGGTTATTACGTTTCATCTGTTTGCACCCGAAAGGAAATCCGTTTTCCCAGTGGTGATATTGCTAATCCTTACCGCGCGACATTCGAAGAAACCTCAGTGCTGCGGCAAGTGATTAGCAGTGGTAGCAAAGCGAGTGAGTTTTCGCTGCCCTTAGCTTTAAATGGTGGCGGCGATTGTCAGTGGCGGCTTGAGGATTTAATGCTCGATGTGACAATACTGCCGAACCATCCGTTGTGGCAAAGGGCTAAAGCACTTAAACAACAATACCTTGCTAAGTTGCAGCGCACTTCTGTTGTGAATGCGGCACAAGTTGCTAGCCAAACGACGTTGCCGACTCAAGTGTCACCCCACGATGATTTTTATTTAAGTCATGAACTTAATATCGATCCTATTCATGCGGGTAGCGAGGCGGATAATTCGTTGCTTGCGACTACGCCTTTATCTTTAGCGCCAGTTTACTATCCAGTATTTATTCATTCTCCTAAGGAAGACAAACCCTTCGAGGCTAGGCTGAAAAGTAGTTTGCAGCAAATTTCTAGCCTATGGGCTAGTCCTTATACTCAAGCGATTCGCCGCGGTGATGAGGCTGTGATGCGGGTGAATTTTAATCCACAGATTGCCGAGCAGTATGAGGTCAATGTCTGGTATCAGCCTGATACGGTTGAAGTGAATTATCCCGATGGTACTCAATATACTTATGCTAACGGTGATGTGGAATTGTATGCCTATGGTAAACCTGAATCACAAATCAATACCTTAGCTCAGAGTGCAAAGGCTGCTGATAAACGATTGTTAGCACGTATCTATGAGCTTGGGCACGCCTTACCCAAGGATAAAATTAAGGCACAGAAATATTACCGTGAAGCCGCTGAAGCTGGCGATATTGAGGCGCTGCATTGGATGCGAGATCAAGCGGGTTACGCGGGGCGTGCCGATGAAAAGATCTATTGGCTGGAGCGCGCCGCGAGCTTTGGCGATAACGCGGCAAAGCTTGAGTTAATCCGTTTACCTTTATCGGTTATCGAGCGTGGCTTGGTTAATACAGGTGCGGATAAGGTCCGTGAAACGCAAGCATGGCAGCAGTTAAATCAGCTAGTTGACCAAGGGTTGCCTGAGGCAAGAAGTCTGATGGCGTTTTATCAAGTGTTATCTTGCTCGCCCTATTTTAATGCTACAACGGCATTGGAAAATTATCGCCAAAGCGTTAAAGCTCAACCTGATTTAGCGCGAGATGCTGCCGAAACCTATTACTACTTTAAAGAGGATTTTGAGCAGAGCGAAGAGTTTTGGAACATTGCCGCCGAGCGAGATCTTTACGCCGCCGCTGAACTTGCCAATATCCTGTTATTGGAACCCTATCGAGATACGGTTAACGCGCGATACTGGTTAGAAAAAGTGACAACCTTGGGTGCTAAACAAGGTTTGCAGGCGGATATTCTAGGCAATGCTTACTTTCAGTTCGCAACCTTATTAGATAAAGGCGAGGGTGGACCGGCCGATGCTAAAGCAGCGTTAACGCTTTATCAGCAGAGCATTGAAATGGCAGAGTGGTTTTCAAACGACTATGCAGTAAGGGCCAAGGAGAGAGTGCAAGTGCTCGAAGGGATGCGCTAATAACGTATTGTCGCTAAAGACTCTATGACGTCAGTGTCGCTTATTCAGCTTATCTTCAATAAAAATCCCTGCCGAAGCAGGGATTTTGTTATTTATTCAAATGCTTGATTTATGCGTAATGGCTAAAACTGCTTATTTAAGTAATGCGAGTCATCAAACTAGCGTAAATCAACCAGCAGTGCGACTCCTGAACTCTGGGGTTCACTTTGCACTGTGATGTAATACCACCCCACGTTTGGCGCATTGACTGTGATGCTTTCCCGCGTGTTGGCGGGTGTCACAGAGGCTGCATCGAAGTGTTGAGCATTCGCCCAAGTCGTCCCCGAAAACAGGCTAACATCACCACTGCCGTGGGCGGAGTTGATGCTTAGCTGATTCGTTCCCTCTGGTACCCAAAGGTAATAATCGTTGCGCCCATCGGCGGTGCAAATGGCTTTGCCAGCACTGAGCTCACCATAACTTAAAGGTGATTGCGTCGCGCAGGCGTTGGCAATGAGCACCGGATCGGGTGTGTTACTCGTGCCTGTGCTTAAGGTCAGTGTTACGCCGCTAAACTCAGTGGCAGTATCAATCGTGATATAACGCCAGCCACGATTGGCGCTGAAGCTAAGCGATTCTTGATTTCCTGCTTGAGCGCTCTTTGCATCGGCATTATCTGCGTCGGCCCACTGACTGGCATTGAAGTAAATATTGGCATCC